>CAZQCK010000055.1:0-20965 GCA_964591925.1 uncultured Desulfobacterales bacterium | reverse complement strand
CTGTTCCACATCCCCCTCCAGCTCAAAGCTCAGCATGCCGCCGAACCCGTCCAGAAGGCGGGCTGCCCGAGCGTGATCCGGGTGGCTCTTCAGTCCGGGATAGTGAACCCGCCGGACGGCCGGGTGCTCGAGCAGGGCTTCCGCCACGGCCTGGGCGCTCTTGTTCTGATGCTGAATGCGAACGGACAGGGTCTTGATGCCCCGGTGCAGAAGGAAGCAGGCGTGGGGGTCAAGCGATCCTCCCAGATGGTTCAGCTTGTGGGTTATGCGCTCGATGGCATCGGCCCGGCCGATCACCGCACCGGCCACGATGTCCGAGTGTCCGTTGAGGTACTTGGTGCCGCTGTGCAGGGAGAGATCGAATCCCCACTCCAAAGGGCGGAAGTTCACCGGGCTGGCAAAGGTGTTGTCAATGACCGAGACCAGCCCGTGTTTCCCGGCAAAGGCGGCTGCGGCCTCCAGGTCTGCAACCTGCAGTAGGGGGTTGGTAATGGTTTCCATGTACAGAACGCGGGTCTCGGGGCGAAGGGCCGTTTCCCAGGATTTCGAATCATTGCCGTCCAGGGTGCTGGAGGTGATGCCCAGATGGGGCAGGTCGCCATTGAGCAGGTCGTGGGTGCCCCCGTACAGACAGTCCTGGGCCAGCAGGTGGTCTCCCGAGGAGAGGAAGGCAAGGAGCACCGTGGAAATGGCCGCCATGCCGCTGGCTGTAACCAGCGCGGCTTCTCCGTTTTCCAGTGCCGCCAGCTTTCCGTGAACGGCCGTGTGGTTCGGCGTGTTGTTGAGCCTAATGTAACGAAGATCGTGGTAGCCTCCCTGTCCGGAGTATTCAAAGGTCGAGGATTGAAAGATCGGCACATTGACCGCGCCCTGTATGAGGGGCTTGGGCTCGCCGGCGTGGATCAGTCTGGTTTCCAGGCGTTGCTTCGGAATGGTCATGCGGGATCCTTTCTTTCAGTACGGCACCTTGGAGCTCTCGATGATGTCCTCGGATTCCACTCCCATGAGGTAGTGCCCTGTGTGCCGGCCTTTGGTGATGCGGGTGATATGACGCACCGTGGCGTCCACTCGAATCAGAGTCCACGGCGCATAAAAGGTCATGGTCGGAATGGTCGAGCCCGGCTGCAGCACGTCTGCAATTTCGCGGTCCTCCTTTCGAAGCAGAATCCCGATGCCGTGTTCCGAGGTGTTCAGAACCTCGAATCGGTGAGTTCGGGACTCTCCCGGCAGACAAAACTCTACATAGGAAAACTCGGGAACGGCCGGAACGTAGCGTCGCTCTGCGCGCGCATTTCCCTCAGTCCCTTCACGCGCGGATTTCCCTGCGGCCGCTGATTTTTCAGCCAGGTCCAAGGCCTCGAAGAAACGGTCGATGTAGGCCTGGACGTCTTCTCTGATACCCACCGACGGGTTCACCCGCTCCTTGTTCAGCAATGCCCGAATCCGCTCGGTTTTGGCGGTGTCGCCCGGGTCTTCCATCAGCACGTCCACTTCCCGCTCGTATGTGAAGACGGGGACCCAGGACTCCCGGCTCAGTGTGGCACGGTCGAGGCGGGTGAGCAGATCCTCAGGTGCTGTGGTGTTCGGTTCGTGCGACTTGAACGGGAGGTTGTAGTAGGTGGACAAGGAGCGCCCGATTTCCTGTTTCCCGATGCCGAAGACATCCATGAGCACGGCCTCCACACTTGAGCCGGCGCTCTCGGCCCGGGCTTCGGCCTCGGTGAGGTCCCGGGCCGAGATCCACCCCTGGTTCAGGAGATAGGCGTACCGGGAACTCCTGGATAGTCCCGCGATCTTGTCGTCCAGAGCGGAGCGCATGTTGAGGTCTTCGGGAATGATGCTGCGTGCGGAACGGTACGAGGCCAGTGCCGCCTCAACCTCTCCCAGCTTTTCCAGTTCCACGCCGAGCTTGAACTTGAGCCGGGCCCGCTCACGTTTGCCGAGCGATGCATCGGCTGAAAGCGTGTCTAGCCGGGCCGGCGCCTCCTCGGGGCCGTAAACGCGTAGAAGGCATTCCACCAGGTTTCCGAGGATTCGCTCCAGAGGAAAGTCGATTTTCAGAAGCGTTCCAAAGGCGTCGAGTGCTTCGCCATGTTGCCCGATTTCCAGGAAGGCCGCAGCCCGGGAGAGAATGTCTTCGGCATCCTCACTGTCTGAGAACTTATCGCGGATGAGGGAGAGCTCTTCCGTAGACAGACGCCTGCTCGAGTGGTCCCCGTTTCGCTCGGCCGTTTCCGCGTGGATCCGGTCGATCTGCTCCTGAATGCGCTCCCGGCTGTGGGCCGGAAGGTTCGGGAACTCTTGGAGGATGTGCATGTACACGTCACGAGACTCATCGTGCAGCCCCATGGAGCGGTACACCTTCGCCTCTTTCAGGCGGGCTTCCAGCCGGCTTTTGATATTTTGCGTTGTCTGTTCCACGCCGTCCCCGTTCGAGCCCCTGAGAACGTTCTCATGCCGGCGGCCGGGCCATCGCCCGCAACCCAACAGACGTTATGCAGGCTCCGGAGGTCGGGGTTTTCCTCCACTCCCTCCGCTACGGAAAGCCCCGACCTCCTCCGCCGCCGGCCTCGGTACCGGAAGAAAATCATCAGCTCCATGAATGCCGGTCATCAAATCTTCTTGTTTTTGGTGACAGGATCTCATGAGCAAGTCACTAAGTCACTACCAGTTGGCCCCGGGTTTGTAAAGCGATGGTAGCGGGAGGACGAAACGAGGCGGCAAAGCCTAAGCCTTGGCATAGCTGTGAAGTCCCGCCAGGTAGTTCACTCCGAAGTAGGTGAACAGGACGCAGGCGAAGCCGATTATGGAGAGCAAGGCGATGCGCTTACCCCGCCACCCCCGAATGAGGCGGGAGTGAAGAAGGGCCGCATACACGAGCCAGGTGATGAGGGACCAGGTTTCCTTGGGGTCCCAGCTCCAGTAGCTGCCCCAGGCCGAGTGCGCCCACACTGACCCGGTGATGATGCCCAGGGTCAGGAGGAGGAACCCGATGAGGATCATCTGGTAATTGAGCTCATCGAGCAGGTGCGTTCGGGGGATCAGGCCGAGGAATGTGCTTCCGCCTTCCTTTGACTGGCGACGCTTGAGCAGGTACATGATGCTCAAACCGAATGCCAGGCCGAAGGCGGCGTATGCAAAAAAGCAGGTGACCACATGGGAGATAAGCCAGTTGCTCTTGAGTGCGGGCACAAGGGGTTGAATCCGCTCATTGATGTTAGGGGAGTAAGATGCGTAGGCCATGGCGAGAAAAGCCAGGGGGGTGGCGAAGGCCCCGATGCTGCGGTTTCGGGTTCTCCACTCGATCAGCGCGTAGAGAACGATGATGGTCCAGGCAAAGAAAATAAGGGATTCGTACAGGTTGGACATAGGTGCATGGCCTATGCCCAGCTGGTAAGACTCTATCCAGCGCAGTATGATTGCAAAGGTGTGCATTAAGAGCGTCAGCAGGGTGATTATTGTGGCGGCCCGGCCGAAGAGGTTCCGCCCCATGACCATCATGAAGAGATAGGCCATAAAGGCCACGAAGTAGCCGAAGGTGACATAGCTGAGGACGATGGTGTTGATCATGCTGTTCTTCCTTGAGCACCGAGATGCTCTCGAAGCCTGGATGTGAAATGGGTTATCTCGCGCTCGGCGCCCACGGCATTCTTGTTCGCTCTTCCGGCCATCTCTACGAGGCTTCCGCCTTGGTCCTTCCGAATGCGAATCCACACACGACGGTGTGACATGAAAAAGGCCCCGAAGAGACCGATAACAATCAGGAAAAAACCCGCCCACACAAAGGGAACACCAGGGTCCCGGTTGACCTGCAGCCCGGTGTAGTAACGCTTCTCTATATCCTCGAGCTCGAAGGTGTAAGGCTCGAAGGCCCCGGGGTTGAGCTTGGGAAAGGTCTTGAAGGCCTCGGAGAAACGGGACGCCACCCTTTCCGGATGCTGGAACACCCAGAAATCAAGCGCCTCTGCCTCGTTGGGGTGAACGGCGATACGAACGGCCGGGCCCATTCCCATGCGCATGAAGTCCTCGCGGATATCCTCCACCACGAAGCGCCCCTCGCCCCCCGGCAGAGGGATCATCTCACCTCGGGTGGCGTGAACAGCGATTTCAGTGCCGGGGGAGGTGTTTCGTCGAACCCGAAGGGCGGCCTCGTCTCCGGGGACCACTCCGTAGCTCGCCTGGTAGAATCGAATGCCTCTAAAGGTGACAGGGTGGTTTACCCGCAGGGCGGCCTCCTTTACGGTTCCTTTGTCCACAAAGCGAATCTCGGAGCGGTACTCCTTGGGGGTGCCGTTTTTGTAAAACGACACGTCAAAATCGAGCAACTCCACTTGAAAGCCGAGCGGCTTGGGGGCCCGGGAGTCCCGCAGGCGAACCGTGTCCGTGCTCTCCCCCTCCGGAATGCTGACAAAGGCCTCGAAGCCCAGAATCGAACCTGCAATGGCCCCGGCCAGGATGATCAGGACGCTCAAGTGCACCAGGTAAACCGAAAAAAGTGAGGAACGCCCGCGCTCTCCATAGAGGAAAATGCCCTGCTCGGTGTCCTTTCGGTCTGTTTTTCCATGGTGTTTGCGAAACAGTGCTTCCGCCTTGTCCGCGGCCTCAGCGGGAAGGACCCCTACTTGAAAGCAATGATCAGGAGGCACCGCCTCAAAGGGTTTGACGCGATCCGGCTTGGGCGAGGCGCGAAACCGGCGCAGGGTGGTAGGTAGGCGGTTCAGGCTGCACACAATAAGGTTAAGAGCCAGCACCGAGATGAGAAGGCGAAACCAGAAAGAGTGGTAGACGTCAAAGAGCCCCAAGGCATTGAAAACCGCCAGGGTGCCCGGGTTGAGCCCCTGGGCGAACTCCATCATGCCTTCTCTCTGCGGAATAACGGTTCCCAGAATGGAAACCGCAGCAAGAAGGATCAAGAGCACCAGGGTCAGCCGAACTGAGCTGAAGAAACGCCATAGGGCGTTTTTTTCTTTGGGCCGGTTTTGGGATTCCATTTCCGAACATTCCAGTAGGATACGTGAGAGGTGTATATCATTGATCGCCGGGGACTGCAAATCCAAATCTTCCATCGCTGAATCAAGGGGGCCGTATCTGTAATGCCGCTGGATTAGGGGGTTGCTCATGAGATCCTGTCACAAAAAACAAGAAAATTTGAGGATCGGCATTCATCGATCCGATGAGTTCCTTCCGGAGCCTGCATAACGTCTGTTGGGTTGCGGGCTATGGCCCGCCTTAAGGGGTTGCCGGCGGCGAAGAAGGGTTTTTGCCACGACCTTCCAGGAAAGCCGGCTTCGTTCAAAGGAATTGACCGCACTGCGGCGTTCGTGGTAAAGAACCTTGCAATTGAAACGGTTCCCGGTTCTATGGAGGCAGGCTTTCGGGTCTTGCCCGGGCTCCGCGTACGGAGCTCGGGACGGCGCGTGCGGATCGGGTGGAAAGACGACATATCATGCTGGATTTAAAGTTTGTAAGATCCCATCTGGAAGAGGTCGAGGAGGCATTGCGCAACCGAGGCTCTGATCTCGACCTCTCGGCCTTTGAACGCCTGGATGAAGAGCGCAGGGCGCTCCTGCGCTTCCTCGAGGACCTTCGGCACCAGCGGAATCAGGCGAGCGAAGAGATAGCCGTGCGAAAGAAGCGCGGGGACGATGCCGCCGAGTTGATCGCCGGAATGAAGCGGGTCTCCTCGGACATCAAGGAGAAAGAGGGTCGTTTGACGGGCATTCAGGAGCAACTGGAGGCCCTCTTGTACGAGCTTCCCAACATTCCCCACCCTTCTGTTCCCGTGGGAAGGGATGAAGACGACAACACGCTGGTTCGAACCTGGGGTGAGACCGCGGAGAGGGACTTCGAGGCCCTTTCCCATTGGGAGATCGGGGAGCGACTGGGAATCCTTGATTTTCCTAGGGCCGCCAAAATCGCCGGAGCCCGGTTCGCCCTGTACCGGGGCGCCGGGGCCAGGCTCGAGCGGGCCTTGATCAATTTCATGCTGGAAATCCACACCGGAGAACACGGCTACACCGAAGTCCTGCCGCCCTTTATGGTGAACGCAGACAGCATGACCGGCACCGGCCAGCTTCCCAAGTTCGAGGACGACCTTTTCAAGATTCAGGGATGGAACTTCTACCTGATCCCCACCGCTGAGGTTCCGGTGACGAACATTCACCGCGAGGAGATCCTGTCCGAGGAGGATCTTCCCATTCGCTACGTCGCATATACCCCCTGCTTTCGGTCGGAGGCCGGCTCCCACGGCAAGGATACCCGGGGCCTGATCCGGCAGCATCAGTTCAATAAGGTGGAGCTGGTCAAGTTCGCCAGGCCCGAGGAATCGTGGGAAGAGCTGGAAAGCTTGACGCGAGACGCTGAAGAGATCCTTCAGCGTCTGGAACTGCCCTATCGGGTCGTCACCCTCTGTACGGGCGACCTCGGGTTTTCCGCGTCCAAGACCTACGATCTGGAGGTGTGGCTTCCCGGACAGAATGTATACAGAGAGATCTCCTCGTGCAGCAACTTCTGTGACTTTCAGGCCAGGCGCGCCGGGATCCGTTTCAAACGCAAGGGCGCGAGCGGCACGGTTTTGGCGCATACCCTGAACGGCTCCGGTCTGGCCGTGGGACGAACCCTGGTGGCGATCCTCGAGAATTATCAGCAGCCGGACGGCAGTGTGAACATTCCGGTGGCCCTTCAGCCGTTCATGGGAGGAATGGAACGTATCGACCCGGTATCCGGATGATAAGCCCACAAAGCTCCCATAAGGAACACTGGCGGGAATACCAGAGGCGACTCCAGAAGATTTCCCGCAGGAGGTACATTCGGTCCAGGCTGCCCGTGCTTGGGCTCTATGGGGTCCTCTTTTTTGCTCTGTTGGGCGCTATCGTTCTATCGGGACCCTGGATTTTCGCCCACCTGAAACTGGAGCCGACTTCCCCTGATCAAGCCCCTGATTTGCCGGAAGAGAAACCGAAGCGTATCCACCGCCAGGACCTGCCTTCTCTCCTGGGGCCGCTTTACCCCGGAAGCGTGGGGGATGTGACGTCCTTTACCCTGGAGGTTCCCGGGCGCACTCTTCAGGTGGAGACCACCCTGGACCTGCAGCTGCAGTCCTATGTAGAGGATCTCCTGAGCCGTTCCTTGACCCACCAGGCGGCTGTGGTGGCCATGAACCCCGTGGACGGGCGCATACTGACCATGGCCAGTTATTCAGGCGAGGCAAGCGGGGTGGAGGACAACCTTTGCCTGGCGGGAAGCTATCCAGCGGCGAGCCTGTTCAAAATTATCGCCGCGGCCGCTGCCATCGAAGCCAAAGGATTTACGCCGGAGAAGCGGCTCACATACTCGGGACGAAGGTATACGCTGTACAAAAAACAGCTGGAGCAGGTGAAGCCGGGCCCCTACACCAATGAGATCACGTTTGAGCGGGCGTTCGCCAGCTCGATCAATCCTGTGTTCGGCAAGATCGGAATCTACCATCTCGGGCAGGGGCCCCTGCAACAATATGCTTCTAAATTCCTGTTCAATGCCCCCATTCCCCTGGAGCTCCCCCTCACCCCGAGCCGTATCGAGGTCCCTTCGGATGACTTCGGCCTGGCCGAAATAGCCACGGGGTTCAACAAACGGACCTTGATATCTCCGGTCCATGCCTGCTTGATCACCGCCGCCGTGGCCAATAACGGGACCATGATGACCCCCTGGATGATTCGGCGGATTCGGGACGCCCAGGGGCGGGAGCTTTATCTGGCGGAGATCAAACCCCTGGCCACTCCGATTACGGAAGCCACGGCAGCCCAGATGAGACGACTCATGCAAGACACCGTCAGGTACGGGACCGGCAGAAAGACCTTTCGAACCCTCCTGAGCAAAAAGGCGTTCAAAGAAGTGGATATCGGCGCCAAGACGGGCACGATCAACGACCCTCAGGACCGATACAAGTTCGACTGGTTGAGCGCCTACATACTGCCACGGGACGGCCGGGATCCGCTGTGTATAACCGTTCTGGCCGTTCACGGAAAAAAGCTGGGCATTCGGGCCAAAAATTTGGCCCGCTACATTATAGAACACCGGTACGGATAGATTGGATCCCTCCCGTGCAGGGCGGTCGAAAAATCTTCCCGGAAACACAACATATTCGCAATAAGGAGAACAGGACGCATGTGCGGTATTATCTGTTACACAGGCAGTGAAAAGGCCGAGTCCATCCTGCTGGAGGGACTGAAGCGGCTCGAGTATCGAGGATACGACTCTGCCGGCCTCGCGGTCCAGGACGGTGAGCGTGTGGACTGGTTTCGCACGGTGGGCAAGATTGTGGAGCTGGAGCACAGAATCCACGGAATGGAGATTCCAGGGACATCAGGCATAGCCCACACCCGATGGGCCACTCACGGCGAGCCGAGCGAGATCAACGCCCACCCGCAGACCGATGGATCGGAGAATGTGTTCGTGGTGCACAACGGCATCATAGAGAACTACCTTCAGATCAAAAAGCGCCTGTTGAAGAAGGGCGTGGTCTTTCGTTCGGAGACGGATACGGAGGTCTTGGCCCACCTGATCTCCACCGAATATCAGGGAGACCTGGCAGAAGCCGTTCGAAAGACCATGGGAGAGCTCGAGGGGACCTTCGGCCTGGCCGTGATTCACCGGCAGGCGCCGGGACAGGTGGCGGTGGCGAGACGCGGCAGCCCCCTGGTCATAGGTGTGGGCGAGGAGGGCAACTTCGCGGCCTCGGATATCTCCGCCATGGTCCGCTACACCAACAAGGTGGTCCACCTGAACGACAACGAGATGGCACTTTTGACCAGGGACGGGTTCTCCATCTCCACGGCCCAGGCCAAGACCATCCAGAGAGACACGGAAACCGTGGAATGGCAACCCGAGGACGCGGAGTTGAACGGGTTCCCTCACTTCATGTTGAAAGAGATATTCGAGCAGCCCGAGACCATCCGCAACGCCGTGCGGGGCCGGCTCGAGCCGGGCGAGGGGGTTCCCAAGCTCGGGGGCATCATGCCCGTGTGGGAGCAGCTGAAGGAATCCCGGCACATCGTGATCGTGGCGTGCGGCACCTCCTACTATGCGGGCACCGTGGGCCGGTACATTTTCGAGGAGCTGACCGAGATCGACGTGGAGGTGGAGCTCGCCTCGGAGTTCCGCTACCGCAAGCTCAACTTCCCGCCCAACACCTTTATCATCGCCATCAGCCAGTCCGGTGAGACCGCGGATACCCTGGCCGCGATTCGAGAGGCCCACCGCAAGGGCGCCCGTTTGCTGGGCATTGTGAATGTGGTGGGCAGTTCCATCAGCCGGGAGACCGAGGCGGGCGTTTACAACCACGCAGGCCCGGAGATCGGAGTGGCCTCCACCAAGATTTTCATCTCTCAGCTCACGATCCTGACCCTTCTGGCCCTGCTCCTGGGAAGGCATCAGAAGCTCAGCCTGACCGAAGGAGTGGAGGCCATCAAGGCCCTCTCCGCCCTTCCCGAGCAGGTGACTCAGGTGTTGAGTCAGGACAACCACATTCAAGCCATTGCTGAGAAGTACTTTCACCACGCCAACTGGCTTTTTCTCGGGCGTAAGTATCAGTATCCCATCGCCATGGAAGGGGCCCTCAAGCTCAAGGAGGTCTCCTACATCCACGCAGAAGGATATCCCGCCGGCGAAATGAAGCACGGTCCCATCGCCCTGATCAGCCGGGACATGCCCACGGTGGCCGTGGTTCCCAGAGACGCCATGTACGAGAAGATGATCAACAACATCCAGGAGATCAAGAGCCGGAAAGGACCGGTGATCGCCATCGCCTCGGAAGGAGACGAAAAAATCAAGGATCTGGCGGATGAAGTGATCGAGGTCCCCCACACGCTGGACTACCTGTACCCCATTCTGACGGTGGTACCCTGTCAGCTTCTGGCCTACCACTGCGCCCGGTTTCTCAACCGGGACATAGACAAGCCTCGCAATCTTGCCAAGAGCGTGACCGTGGAATAGGCGAGAGGGAGTGGAATGCCGGACATGGCGGTCGAGCGAAAGCCCTGGGCCGTTCGAATGGTGCGGTCGGCGGGAAAGGTTTGCCTTGCACCGTTCTTCTGCGTCCGGGTGCAGGGCCTGGAGCATCTGCCCGACTCGAGCGCCTTTGTCCTGCTGGTCAAGCACCAGCGCTGGGAAGATATTCCTCTCCTGGGAGTGAGCGTTCCCAGGCCTCTTTACTATGTGGCCAAGGTGGAGCTGTTCCGTTTTGCTCCCGTGCGATGGTTTTTGACCTCTCTGGGCGGCATTCCTTTGAACCGGCAGCGTCCCCTGGAGAGCCGGCGTTCTCTGCGGCGCATCCTGGACCACCTTCGAGGCGGAGACGGCGTGGTCATTTTTCCAGAGGGCACCTATTACCGCGGGAGCATGGGTGCGCCGCGGGCGGGGCTGGTCCGCATGTTGCTCTCAAAGACCTCCCCTCCCTTCGTGCCGGTGGGGATTCGCTATGAAAAGGGCCTTCGAAAGGCGGTGGACATTCGAATCGGCCGGCCCGTTACGGCGGCGGAATCGGGCCGGAAGGTGCGGCCCTTTCTGGATCGAATGATGGAGGAGATCGCAAGGCTCTCGGGCCTGTGAGGAAATATGAATCTTTCAGGGTCATGATTGACGAATTCGTAAAAACTGTATTTTCTCGCAAAGACGCCAAGACGCTAAGAAAAGACCTTTTAATATCAATCAGTTCACTTTGCAGGCTCTGCGTCTTGGCGCAAAATTTTGACTTTTTGCGAAGTGATCATGATTGGAAAAGGGTTTCATGGACGATTTGAGCAAGGTGTTCCAGGTCATCGACGGATACCGGGACGAGGTAATCCGCCTTCAGACGGAGCTGACCTGCCGGGTGGCCCTGGGTCCGAGCAATGGAGGCACCGGAGAGCACGAGAAGGCCGCCTTTCTGATGCGGGAGCTCGAGGCCCTCGGTCCGGATTCGCTCGAGGAGATTCGCGCCCCGGATCCGCAGGCAGAGGGAGGATACCGCCCCAATCTCCTGGCCTGCTGGAAGGGCCGGGACCAAGGGGCGCGGCTATGGGTGCTGAGCCACATGGATGTGGTGCCCGCCGGGGATCCGGACCTGTGGAACGGAGATCCTTACCGGCTGCGGGTGGACGGGGATCGGCTTTTCGGGCGGGGTGTGGAGGACGACCAGCACGGCGCGGTCAGCTCTCTTCTGGCAATCCAGGCATTGCAGGAGGCCGGTGTGGAGTTGGCACGCCCTGTCGGGCTGGCTATGGTCGCGGACGAGGAGACCGGCAGCCGCAGCGGCCTGGGTTATCTTCTGGCGCATCACCGCCGGCGCTTCTCTTCCCGAGACTGGATCGTGGTGCCCGACGCCGGGAACGAGGAGGGCACCATGATAGAGGTGGCCGAGAAGTCCGTTCTGTGGCTCAGGTTCACGATCCAGGGACGGCAGTGTCACGCGAGCACGCCTCAAAAGGGCAAAAACAGTCTTTTCGGAGCGGCGCGGTTGATTACGTCCCTTGCCGGGCTCCATGCGCGGTTCCAAGACCGGGACGAGCTGTTTCATCCTCCCGGATCCACCTTTGCACCCACCAAGATCGAGGCCAATGTCTCCAATGTCAACACGGTGCCGGGAAGGGATGTGTTCTATATGGACTGCCGCATCCTGCCCACATACGACACCACCGCCGTTTTATCCGCGGCCCGTGAGATCGCCGTGGATGCGGTTTCGGAACCGGGGCTCGAGGTGGAGGTGGAGGCGGCTCACGAGGAGGTGGCGGCGCGGCCCACACCTTCCGATGCCCCTGTGGTGAAAGGCCTCCGGAAGGCGGTAAAACGGGTGCTGGGCCGAAAGGCGGAGCCCATGGGAATAGGGGGCGGCACGGTCGCAGCCCTGTTTCGAAAAGCAGGCCTGCCCGCTGCGGTCTGGATGACGGCTCAGGATACGGCCCACCAGGCCAACGAGTACTGTTTGATATCGGATGTTCTTCAGGATGCCAAGGTGTTTGCCTGCCTGGCGGCTGAACCCGGAACCTACTCGAGAGGCCAGCCTTCCCAACACGTTGACCTGACTAACCCTGGCTGCTGAATTTTTTTACGCCGGGGTGTCGCGCCGTCTCCAGACCCCCAAGACCGGAGGGATCCCGTGGTAACCATGGACGGCATTCAGCAGGAACTCGAGAGCGGCGCGCGGGAAGGCGTGTATCCCGGAGCCGTGTTGGTGGTGGGTTGCCAAGGGGAGATCGTCTTTTCCGGTTGCGCGGGAAGAACGTCCGTGGAGCCGCCGGGCCGGCAAGTGGATGAGGCCACCCTGTTCGATCTGGGTTCGCTCACCAAGCCCCTGGTCACGACCCTGGCTATGATGCGGCTCGTGGATCTCGGGCGGCTCGAGCTGGACCGGCCCCTGGGGGAGATTCTGCCGGGCGCGGTGAGCCCGGACAAGCGGCACCTTACGTCCCGTCTTCTTCTCTGCCATGCCGCGGGTTTTCCGGATTGGCGGGACTACTACAGGCGGCTGGAAGGCGTTGCACCGGAAGAGCGGAAACCCCTGTGCCGTGCCTGGATCCTGGAAGATCCCCTGGCCTATGTTCCAGGGGAGGCATGCGTGTATTCCGACCTGGGGTTCATGCTTCTGGAGTGGGTGGTGGAGCAGGCAGCGGGCATGGATATGGGGGATTACGTGGAATCCCTGTTTTACCAGCCTCTGGGGCTGGAGCGCCTGCTTCTCTTTCGAAGGGAGCAAGCCCCCAGGTTCTCCAAAGGCGATTTCGCCGCTACCGAGCACTGCCCCTGGAGAAAACGCACTATGCAGGGAGAGGTCCATGACGAGAACGCCTTTGCCCTGGGCGGTTTTTCCGGTCATGCGGGGCTCTTTGGAACAGCCGAGCAGGTGTGGGCCCTGGCGTGCCTGCTGCAGGACCATGCCGCAGGTAAGAGGTTCGATCTGCTGCGGCCCGAGACGGTGCAGGACTTCTTTCGGCGTCAGGAAGTCGTTCCAGGGTGCAGCCGGGCCTTGGGGTGGGATACACCGTCTGCAAAGGGCTCTTCCGCCGGCAACCGTTTCTCGACTGCAACTGTGGGACACCTCGGTTTCCCCGGGACCAGCCTGTGGATGGACCTGGAGCAAAACGTACAAATAGTCCTGCTCACCAACCGCGTCCATCCCTCCAGGAAGAATCGGTTGATTCAGGATTTCCGCCCCCGCATCCACAACCGGGTCATGGAGGAGCTGGGGCTCTAACGCGGTTCTCCCCACAGCCAGCGATCACAGAACCGGGCGGGAAGCCGGGCCGTCAAACGGACCATGAGGAAGACCGCCACAACGGCCAGGATCGTGCGGGCCAGGAGAAGCCCGGAGAGGTGGCCTCCCACCATGACCATGAGCATGGTATCTTCAAACAGGCTGTGGGCCAGCCCCATCAATGTCAGGGCGTAGAAGACGTCCCGCTTGTCGATGCGCCCGGAACGCGCCTCCTGAATGATCAGTCCGCCCCCGTAGGAAATGCCCAGGGTGACCCCGATGATGGCGATGGTGGAGGCCTTGGGCCCGATGCCCATGAGGCGAAGCACCGGACGCAGGATCCAGTCCATGATTTCGGTGATGCGGAACCGCTCCAGAATCCTCATGAGGAGCAGCAGGCCCACGATGATCCCGAAAATGGACGCCAGTTTTTTCATCTGGTCCACCGCCCAGGCTGGAAGGGTTTCCCCGCCGGCGGATGCGCCCGCTTCGGGGTCCAGTAGGATCTCCGCGGGACCCTGGTACAGGGCGAATCCGGTATAGATCAGGTGCAGGATCCACCCTATGAGCAGTGCCGCCCCGATGCGAATAACGCCTTGAAACAGGAGCCTGGGCCCGGATTTCTGGGCGATCTTCAGCTCTATGGGCAGGCTGTGGGCCACCAGGATCATGGTCCCCAGCACGGTGGCCTGGGCCGTAGTCAGGGGCGCATCGTCCACCAGGGTCAAGAGCACCACCATGGAGCTGTAGATGTTGTTGAGCATGGCAGTGGCCCAGACAAGGCCCATCTCCGCGGGAAGACCCACCCAGGCCATGACCGGCTCCAGAGGCACGGCGAGGTAGCGGATCAGGCCCAGTTCCTTGAGGGCCTTGACCACGATGAGCACCGGGATCATAACCTTGAAGAGATGATAGCTCACCGAAAAGGCCTCCCTCGCCAGGGCGAGGGCTTGATTTTTGAGTATGCTCAACCGCATTTCACGACCTTTCGAGAGCCGGTTTGAGAAAAGGGGGTGGGTTTATTCGGGGTGCGGAGTATAGAGCAAGGCTGTTGGGACTGCAACGGAAAACAAGGGAATTGGGAACCCATTGCCGAATGAACCGGCGAACCCGGCAACCCCTTTTCAGGAAATGGTTTTATCTTGAAATCCTCATGTCAGTTGTGTTATTCAAAAATGGTAATCCAACCATCGTAGATAGTGCCCATCCATAAACGAATTTTGGGCACTGCTAGCGGCGGGGGAAAGGCACCTCCCCGGCATTGCGGTGCTCCCACCTTTCATCCAGGCAATGCGGGCCTTCCGGTCCGACCGAAAATGGAGACTGTCCCTAACAGAGGACAGGCAACGTCAACCAAGACATGAAGGAGGGAATCATGAAGACCCTGAAACTGTTCCTGGTGTTGGCAACAGCAATCCTTTTCGTCACGACCGGCGCGGCCATGGCGGGCGAGACGCTCGACACGGTCAAGGCGCGCGGCTTTCTAAAGGCCGGTGTGAACGGCGATGTTTACGGCTTCAGTATGCCGGATGAAAAGGGCGTATGGAAAGGTTTGGACGTGGACTCGGCGCGGGCTGTCGCCGCCGCTGTCTTCGGTGATGCGAGCAAGGTGGAGTTCACCGCCCTCACGGCGGTGCAGCGTCTTCCCGCGCTCCAGAGCAAGGAGATAGATGTTCTGTGCCGTAACACCACCCAGACCCTCACCCGCGAAACCACAAACGGTCTGAACTTCTGCCAGGTGAATTACTATGACGGGCAGGGGTTCCTGGTTTCCAAGAAGCTTGGTGTCAAGAGCGCCAAGGAACTGGACGGCGCCGCGGTATGCGTGCTTCCAGGGACCACCACCGAGATGAATGCGGCGGATTTCTTTCGAGCCAACGGCATGTCCTGGAAGCCCGTTGTCATCGAGCAGGCCTCGGAGCTCAACAAGGCCTTCTTCGCAGGCCGGTGCGACGCCCTGACCTCGGATGCCTCTCAGCTGGCCGCCCACCGATCCGTGGCCCCTAATCCCGACGAATACGTTCTCCTGCCCGAAATCATCTCCAAGGAGCCTCTGGCTCCTGTGGTCCGGCACGGCGATGATCAGTGGTACGACATTGTGAACTGGGTGACCATGTCCCTGATCGAGGCCGAGGAGCTGGGCATCACGTCCAAGAATGTGGACGAGCTGCTCAAGAGCGACAATCCCAAGATCAAGCGCCTCCTCGGGGTCACCGAGGGCATGGGAAAGGCCCTGGGCCTGGACGACAAGTGCTTTTACAATGCCGTCAAGCAGGTCGGCAACTACGGTGAGATCTATGAGCGCACCGTGGGGCCCGACACTAAGCTCGGGCTCCCGCGCGGCCTGAACGCCCTGTGGACCGAGGGCGGCCTGATGTACGCCTCTCCTTTGAGGTGATGCTCGATACCTACGGAGCGCCGCTCGAGCGGCGCTCCAGCTTTTGTCCCAGGCCGGTCCGGGATGCCCGGGCCGGAGCTTTCATGACCTCCGGCTGTGCCGTACCATGAACCCCCTTCCGCCAAGGAAGCAGGCATGACCCAGGTGGGCACCGAAACCGGCATCGCCTCTACGGAAAAGGTCCCTTTCTGGCTCGACGCCAAAAAGCGCGCCATCCTGTTCCAGGTTGCCACGCTATGCGCGGTGGGCCTGCTGGGCTATTACCTCATATCCAATGTTCTGGCCAACCTGGAGCGGCAGTCCATCGCCACGGGGTGGAGCTTTCTGGGCAAGGAGGCCTCCTTCGAGATCGGGGAGTCCATGGTTCCCTACTCGGCGGCGAGCAGCTACGCCCGCGCTCTGGCAGTGGGCGTGCTGAACACTCTTCTGGTGGCGTTTGTCGGGAATTTCATCACCATCATTCTGGGAACGATCATCGGAGTGGCCCGTCTCTCTACCAACTGGCTGGTCTCCAAGATCGCCGCTGTGTACATCGAGGTCATGCAGGACATCCCCGTGCTCCTGCAACTCTTTTTCTGGTACGCCATCTTCTACGAGACCATGCCGTCTCCGCGGCAGGCCCTGAACCCGGTGGGCGGAGTGTTCCTGTGCAACCGGGGCGTGATGTTTACGGTCCCCGAGGCCCATGTGGCTCACGCCTACATGGGCGTCGCATTCATCCTGGCCTGCGTGGCGGCCTGGGCCGTCCGCAGGTGGGCGCGAAAGAGGCAGGACCGCACCGGCCAGGCCTTTCCCACCTTCCGGGTCTGCGTGGCCTTGATCCTGGGGCTTCCCTTTCTGGCCTGGTGGATAGGCGGTGCCCCCACGGCCCTGGACGTTCCCTCGCTGCAGGGGTTCAACTTCAAAGGCGGGCTCACCATGAGTCCGGAGTTCTTTGCGGTCGTAATGGGGCTCGTTCTTTACACGGCCGCGTTTGTGGCCGAGGTGGTGCGGGCGGGCATCCAGTCCGTGAGCAAGGGGCAGACCGAGGCCGCCATGAGCATCGGGCTTCGGCCCACACTGGTGCTGAACCTGGTCATTCTTCCCCAGGCCCTTCGAGTGATCATTCCGCCGCTCACGAGCCAGATGCTCAACCTGACCAAGAACAGTTCCCTGGCCGTGGCCATCGGGTACCCGGACTTTGTATCCGTGGCCAACACCACCATCAACCAGACCGGCCAGGCCATCGAAGGGGTGGCCTTGATCATGGTCGTGTACCTGATCTTCAGCCTGTCCACCTCGGCCTTCATGAACTGGTACAACAAGAGGTCCGCACTGGTGGAAAGGTGAGTCGTTTTCACGGCCCTGAGAAGAAGATTATGGAACAACACCCTGTCGGGGTTTCCTGATGCAGGATTTTGCTGACAATGCCGGGCCCAGCACGCTGAAACCGCCCGTGACTCACATAGGGGCCATCGGATGGGTGCGGGCCAACCTGCTCAACGGCTGGTTCAACTCCATTCTGACCGTGGTGACCATCTGGTTCCTGTGGACGGTGGTCCCTCCCATGGTGAGATGGCTTTTTCTGGACGCCGTGTGGACCGCGGGAAGCGAGGCCTGCCGCGATGCAAGCGGCGCTTGCTGGTCCGTGATCACCGAGAACATCCGGTTCATCCTGTTCGGGTTCTTTCCCTACGACCTTCACTGGCGGCCACTCATCGCCATGCTGGTCCTGTTCGGGCTTCTCTACTACAGCCAGGACCGCACCCACTGGAAAAAGAGCCTGCTCTACGCCTGGATCCTGGGCCTTTTCGCCATGGGGCTCCTTATGCGAGGCGGGCTTTTCGGCCTCGAGCCGGTGGACAGCAGCCGGTGGGGGGGGCTGCCTCTGACGCTTCTCCTCTCCGTGTTCGGCCTGGCCGCAGCCTATCCTCTGGGGGTGGTCCTCGCCTTGGGCAGGCAGTCCGCCATGCCGGGCGTGCGGTGGCTGTGCATCGTGTATATCGAGGCGATTCGAGGGGTTCCCCTTATCAGCCTCCTCTTCATGTCCGCCATCATTTTTCCGCTCTTCCTTCCCGAAGGCGTCACCATCAACAAGATTCTTCGGGCCCAGGCCGCCATCATTCTGTTCACGGCGGCCTACATCGCCGAGGTGGTCCGGGGAGGGCTCCAGGGTATGAGCCGGGGGCAGTACGAGGCGGCCGAGTCCATGGGGCTCAACTACTTCCAGACCATGCGGCTGGTGATTCTGCCCCAGGCGCTCAAGATCGTGATCCCGCCCACGGTGAGCATTCTCATCTCTGCGTTCAAGGACACCTCGCTGGTGGTGATCATTGCGCTATACGACGTCCTCAAGACCACCAAGTCGGTGATCTCGGACCCCCAGTGGCTGGGGTTCAGCCGGGAGGCTTACATCTTTGTGGCGCTCCTCTACTTCCTGGGTTGCTTTTCCATGTCCAACTACAGCCGGCGACTGGAGCGTGAGCTGAAGACCGATTGACTTTGTTGGGGTTTTTCGTATAACTCGTAGTTTATTGATGGGTGTTGTTTTTGCTTTGAGGTGTAAATCCGGGGGATTCGATCCATGAACGAACAGGAAGCGGCTGCCAACGCCACTAAACCCTCCAGCGAGGCCATTGTGGAGATGAAGGATCTACACAAGTGGTTCGGTGATTTCCATGTGCTTCGCGGGATCAACCTGACCGTTCACAAGCAGGAGCGGATCGTGGTGTGCGGCCCGTCCGGGTCAGGCAAGTCCACCCTTATTCGGTGCATCAACCGCCTGGAGGAACATCAGCGGGGAAAGATCATCGTGGACGGCATGGAGCTCACGAACAATGTCAAGAAGATCGAGAAGGTCCGTGCCGAGGTGGGAATGGTCTTTCAGCACTTCAACCTCTTTCCCCATCTGACCATCATCGACAACCTGACCCTGGGGCCGGTCTGGGTGCGCAAGGTCCCTCGAAAAGAGGCCGAAGAAACGGCCATGTACTACCTGGAGAAGGTTCAGATCGCCGAGCAGGCCCGGAAGTTTCCCGGACAGCTCTCCGGCGGTCAGCAGCAGCGGGTGGCAATCGCCCGCAGCCTGTGCATGAAGCCCAAGCTCATGCTCTTTGACGAGCCCACCTCCGCCCTGGATCCGGAGATGATCAAGGAGGTCCTGGACGCGATGATCGAGCTCGCCCAGGAGGGCATGACCATGATCGTGGTGTCCCACGAGATGGGATTCGCCCGTAGCGTGGCCCACCGTGTGCTGTTCATGGACTTCGGCCGGATTGTCGAAGGGAACTCGCCCGAGGAGTTTTTTCACAATCCCCAGCACGAGCGGACCAAGCTGTTTCTCAGCCAGATCCTCCATTAGGTAGTTTCCATCCAGAAAGGGTCTTTTTCGCCAATCTCATCGTCGATCAGCGAGGCTCCTTGTGCGGCGTACGAGAGTACGCCTCCGCGTCACCTCTTGATCTCCTTGATCTTGACAAAAAATCCTCCTTTCTGAATTGGAAACTCAGCAGTGCCGAAAATCCGTTTATTGATGGGCACTAGGTAAGGCACTTAGGTAAAACACTAACGCCGGTTTGTGAGGGTGATTCCGGCAAGTACCAGGATCCCTCCGGCAAACAGAGAGATGGTGAGGGGCTCGTCGAGGAGCAGGGCCGCGAGAAAAACCGCACTCACAGGTACCAGGTTGATGAACTGGCTCGCCCGGGCAGGTCCGATCTCTCGAATGCCGCTGTAATACCACACAAAGCCGGCCACGGTTCCGAACACTCCCAGGTACAGAATCCCCACCCAGCTCTCAGCCGAATATAGGATCATTTCGCAGGGTAGCCCTTGCACGCAGGCCGGAACGGCCAGGCACGCCATGCCGAAGAGGGAAGCCCACGTCACGGTGACTAAGGGAGAGAGCACTGTGAGGACGCTCTTCCCTATCAGGGAGTAGGCCACCCAGCTCAAAACACAGCCGAAAATGAACAATTCACCCCATCCTACGCCTCCCTGAAGGGCGGAAAGCGGGTCTCCCCGCGTGATGACCACCACCACGCCGCTCAAGGATAGGAACACACCCAAGACGGCCAGGGGGCGAAGCCGTTCTCGAAAAATCAAGGCCGAAAACAGGGCTATGAACACCGGGTTGTTTGCAATGATGAGAGAAGCCCGACCGGCTTCGATCCGCTCCAGTCCCAGGAAGAAGAACACGTTGTAGGAAAACACTCCGGTGAGCCCCAGCAGGATCAACGGGAAAAGTTGTCTCCTGTGCGGAAGGGGCAGGCGACCCTCCATACGCCAAGTGATCAGAACCAGGCACACGGAGGCGGTCAAAAAGCGAAGGAAGGCTGCGGAAAACGGTCCGGCTTCGCGGGCCACTATTCGACCGGCCACAAAGGTTCCGCCCCAGAATACGGCGGTGAGCACAAGCTTGAGGTACACCAGCATACGGCAAGCCTCGATTTTTCCAATCAGGTGGAAGCGAAAAACATGATCGCTTCAGGAAAACGCGATGGAAGTCAGGCGAATACCAGAGAGCTCGAAGAAAGGCAAGGGGGTTGATCAAAGGAGGGACTAAGGTTCCCGGACCATGGTGATCGCGCCCTTGGGGCAGACAAAGGCGCAGATGCCGCAACCTTTGCAGAAGGCGTCGTCGATCTCCATTCTGCCGGTATGGGGATCCCTTGTAATACACAGATCCGGACAAAGCATGCGGCACAGATCGCAGCTCTCACAGGTGCGAAGGGAGAGGCAGAGCGACGCAGCCCTGGCGGCGTCGGCGTCGGTCCACCGGGATACGGGCAATCGGGGAACCGGGTCCGGGCTGTTCGCCGGTGGGCACGGCTTGAGACCGTATTCAGCAGACATTGGTTTCACAATGATTTCCCCTGTTCAATGAATTCCCGAATCGCGCGTGCGGCTCGCCGGCCGCCGGCCATGGCCTCCACCACGGAACCGGGCCCGCTCACCAGGTCGCCGGCCGCGAAAACACCGGGGCACGCGGTTTCTTCGGTGATCATATCGAGCCGGAACCCACGGGCGAGATCTGGGCCGAGCCCCTTGATGAGGGGTGCGGGATCCGGTCTCTGGCCCGCGGCGATGATCAGCGAGTCCGCCGCCAGGCCGTGTTCGGTGCCCGGAACATGTACCGGCTCGGGTCGAGAGCCGTGTTTCAGCTCTTCAAGCTCGGTACGAACGCACGCCAGCGCCTGAATGCGGCCGTTTTCATTCGGGATCACCCTCAGCGGGGCGGTAAGAAAGCGTAAGGCCGCGCCTTCCCGCTCCGCCTCCTGGACCTCGGCGGGGTCGGCGGGCATGTTTACGCGGTCCCGGCGGTAGATCACCGTGACCTCGCTCCCCAGCCGGAGCGCGGTGCGCGCGGCGTCCATGGCAGC
>CAZQCK010000054.1:0-20975 GCA_964591925.1 uncultured Desulfobacterales bacterium | reverse complement strand
GCACCCTCTTCCTTGCATCTTCGGCAAACTCGACAATCGCTCAATTCAGGTTGAACTGCGTAAAGGATTCAACGCGGTTCAGCAGGCCTTGAAACGCCTTTATCGCTTCGACCCGCTCCTCGAGAGACACGTCCTCCTCGAACACCAACTCCAGGAGAAACCGTGTCCCCCCACCCGACTGAAAGTCTAGCACAAAGGATCACGAAGGCACAAGCCGGCTGCGCAGCCCTCTTTGCCTTTCGGCTTGACCGATTTGTCACGGCTGAAACAGACGCCTCGAGGGAACGGCCCATATGCCGGGCTCGCCAACCCGCCGGATTTCGTTTCCCAGATAGACAACAATGCCGCCCAGCCATTTGCCCCCCAGCACGGCCCCCAACTCCTTCAAGACCCTGATGTCCTTTTGAACCACGGTCTCTCTCGCTTTGATCTCCATGCCTATGAAACCGGATTCGGTCTTTACCAGGAGATCCAGTTCCATTCCCGACCGGGTTCGGTAAAAGTAAACATGCGCCTCCGTCTGGGAGGTCCTGATCCATTTTACCAGTTCGGAAACCACCATGGTTTCGTACAACTCTCCGGTGAGCGCTCCCTTGTAACCCGTCAACTGCCTCATAATGCCGATATCCGCCCAGTAGACCTTGGGAGTCTTGACCAGGGAACTGGTCAGATTCCGGTAAAAGGGCCGAATGAGGAATGTCTGATAGGAGAGTCTGAGATACTCCAGGTACCGCCTGGCCGTATCAACGCTGATGCCGGTATCGCGCGCAAGTTCCGAGTAGTTTAGCAACATTCCTGAGCGCAATGCCGTGAGTTGCTGAAATCTACGAAAGGGTGACAGGTCATCCAGCCTCGCAAGGTCTGAAAGATCCCGCTCCAGGTAAGTATATCCATAGTCCTTCAACCACTTCCACCTGCCGGTGTTTTCCAGCGGCAGCAGGGCCGGCATCCCCCCCCATTGAAGAATGTGTTTCTCGGCGTTGAGGTATGCCGCGTCCTGCCTGCCAAGGAGAACCGCCGGGATTCCGGTCAAAACGCCGCCGGCACTCCCGCTCGAAAGGAGCCTGTGCACAAGCGGTTCCGGAACATCCCCACTGTCGGCGGAAACATTGATCTCCCCTTGCATCAAGGGCCATAGTTCATAAAAGAACGCCCGTCCAGCCAGGGTTTCCCTGATTTTCTCGAGCAACAGGATCTGGCTGGAGCCGGTCAAGACCGAAAAGGATATGTCCCCTTCATCAAAGGCATACTTGACCTTTTCGAAAACAACCGGCAGCTTCTGGGCCTCATCCAGCACCGCCTCACCCACGGACGCGGCCCAGGATGCTGTGTGTATCCTCGTAAGAGTCTCCCTGTTTTCCGGAGCATCCAGGTTGATGTAGTTCAAATCAGGGTATTTCGCCCTTGAAAGGGTGGTTTTGCCGGTCTGCCTTGCCCCGGTCAACACCACCAGGCGCTTGATCGAAGAGGCAGGCAAGCCCCTGCGAAGAAACCGATATCGCTGCATATCATCGCTCATGGTCGTAAAATATACAGCAAATTTAATTATGTCAATAGAAATTCGAAGACAGGGCTTTGTTATCCGCCGGCTTGAGACGAACTCCTTGAAAAATGTGCTCGAGAGGTGAGGTGGTTGGAATCTTGGAGGTTCCCGAGGGTTCCGGGATGATCAGGGTGGCATTCGAATCCGGCACGTTCTTCTGGGTCCTGTCGGCGAACCCGGAGGTGGAGGAAACGGAGCATCAAACGCGGTTCAACAGGCCTTGAAACGCCTTTATCGCTTCGACCCGCTCCTCGAGAGAGACGTCGTCCTCGAACACGAACTCCAGGAGAAACCGCATTCGGTACTCCACGGCGGAGGTCTCGTAGCTCCGGTTGGTGGTCACCTTGATCTCCTTGAGACGTGTGAACCGGTCAGTCCCCATATTTTCGGGGTGCTTGAGGATCAGGTGAATGCCTTCCAGGGCGTCTTCTTCGCTTTCCACCACCAGCTCGATCCCGTCCAGCTTCTTGACCGCCTTGACTATCCGCTCGTCATCGACCCGGATCTTCATATCGCCTCCACTATCATGCCCCGGACGTCGAGTGCCCGAGCTGTGATCCCAACCCCGGTGAAAGTCTAGCACAAAGGAATCCAGGTGCACAACCTGGCTTTAACGCCTCCTGTTGTTTGCCGAAGGGCTGTCGAGTCTGCGCCTTGAGCGCTCAATGTGGGTGACAAAATTTTTCATTATGCCAAAATGATCTATTGAAACGCTCGATCCGGTTATTACCTGCAGACACCGAAAAGAAGGGAGGCATCCAATGAACACACACCAAAAAACGTGGAACGCAAAGGCGGCGCAGCGGGTGATCAAGGCGCTCCGGAAACGGCGTATGGAGGGATCGTACGCGAAAACGGCCGGACAGGCGAAAAAAGAGGTTCTCGGTATGATCGATGAAGGGTCCACGGTGTTTCGATGCGGATCCATGACTGCGGCCGGCATGGGTTTGTGGGAAGACGTCGCCGCCCTTCAAGGGGTGACGTTGATCGACCCCTATCAGCCGAATCTGCCCCGAGAACAAGGACTTGAATTGAGACGCAAAGGACTCGGCGCCGATGTGATGATTTCCAGCTCGAACGCAATCACCCTGGACGGCCGGCTGGTCAACCTGGACGGTATGGGCAACCGCGTGGCCGCCATGTGCTTTGGGCCGCTCAAGGTCATACTGGTCGTGGGTATGAACAAACTCGCACCGGATCTTGAAACCGCCATGGCCCGGGTCCAGCATTACGCCGCGCCGGTCAATTCCATTCGGCTGGAGCTGGACAATCCTTGCGTGGAAGACGGCCTGTGCCACGACTGCCGATCCGCACAGCGAATCTGTAACATGTGGAGCATTATCGAAGGCCACATGGTCGAGGGGCGCATTCATGTAAAACTCATTGGAGAGGCCCTCGGTTACTGACATGGTGCGGATGTTCCTGCGACACGTAACCGGAGATTTCCGTCGAGAGCCGTGCCGATGAACCCGCAGGAGGTCAGAACACAACCTCTCCCCGCCGCACATCGTACACCCCCGCGTAGGTCAGGCGCAGGTGTAGCACGGATGTGAAGGACAGGAAGACCAGGGTCCACATCGGATTGTCGAGGTCACTCCCTATGGAACGGACGGCCTGGTTCAGCTGCCGGATTTCCCTGGCCAGTTCGGGTACGGAACGGATGGAACAGATTCCAGCCATGGGAAGCGGAACCCTGGCCAGGAGGTCTCCGTTATGGACCAAAGACACACCGCCTCCAGGTTTCAGCGCGTCCTGTGCCGCTTTGGCCATGTCCCGCGGGTCGTGCCCCACGACCAGAAGCCCGTGGGTATCGTGGGCGACAGTGGAAGCCAGCCCCCCCAGCCCGTTTGCAAACCCCTTTACCAGGCCTTTCCCTATGCGCTTGCCGTCCCGGCTCATCAGAAAGGCCTGAAGGATATGCCTCGGTGGATCATATATTCCACCCTTCACGGGGATCTCCAGATCCTCACGCCCGGTCACGGTGCGGTCCACAATAGTGATCACCGGGACCGCGCCGGTGTGTTTTCCTTGCTCGATTCGAAAGGCTTCCTCCTCGGGCGGCTCAAATACAAACGGTCGACTGCCTTGCTCGGGCTCGGCCTGAGGGAACCCGTCAATGGTAAGCCGCCCCTCTTCCGCAGCCAGGACCCCCTTGCTGAAGACCACCCGCGGTGTGGGGTTTTCCAGGGCCGGCACCACTAAGATGTGGGCCAGCCTTCCGGGCGCAATGGCCCCTACCCGATGATCCAACCGGAAATACCGCGCAGGGTTCAGTGTGGCCATCTGAATGGCGCGCACAGGGTCGAGCCCGCAACGGACGGCCTCCGACACCACCCAGTCCATATTGCCCCACTCCAGGAGATGATCGGCGAAGATCCCGTCGGACACGAGCATCACCCGGCTCAAATCAAACCCTTGGACCTTGCGAAGGGCATACATGTAGCGGTCCATGTCCTGGCGAATGGAGCCGTGCCGGAGCATGACGTAAAATCCGAGACGCAGCCGGTTCAGTACGTCTTTCGCGTTCAGGGCCTCGTGGCAGGAAAGCACGCCTTCGTAGGCCAGGACGTTCAGCCGGTCCCAGGTCGCCCCGGTGGTGTGACCTTCGATGAGCTTCCCCTGAGCCTTTGCAATCGCAAAGCGCTCCAGGAGGCTCGGGTCGCGTTCGACGATCCGCAGGTAGGAAACCGTTTCGCTGACCGATGCAACAAAGTCGCGGCCTATGGCCTTTTGAAAATCCCCCAGCGACCAGAGCTCCTCCCCTTCCACCCCCGGGTACGGCGGCGTGGCCGCAGGAGCCCCGGTAAGGACGGTCATGACGCCCGCCTGAAGACGCTCGAAGATATCGAGAAACGCATCCACACCCATGGCCGCGGCCAGGTCATGACCGTCGTTGAAGAGGTTGGTGGTGCCCCGGGTGAGGACGTAATCCGCATAGGCGAAGGGGCCGTAGAACAAATCCATATGGGCGTGCGCGTCGAAAAACCCCGGCACGAGGAACTCGCCCCCTGCATCGAACACGGCAGTTCCCGGGCCCGCCAGGGAACTGCAATCCCCCACGTGAAGGATGGTCTCCCCCAGAACCGCCACATCGGCATCCATGATCTCACCGGTGTATACATTGACCAGCCTGCCGTTCTCAATGATCCTGTCCGCTTTCATGCGCTCTCCTCATGTTGCCTGCCGTCTCTTCTCCCAAATAATACAGCCCCCGATGAAAGCGAGGGCACCATGGTCTGCATCCAAGGACGCAGGGTACACTTTAATGGCATTCGCATCAAGTCGCCGGAACAGCGCGGCGCTTCTTCCCTGTTGCATCCGCTGCCGGCTTGGGGGATAATCCGATCATGCCCACATCGGTCTTACACGGAATCATACAAAGCGGATCCGGCCGAGGAGCCTACTTCACCCGGCTGGATTGGGTGGTGGAGCAGTGCCGTCGCAAGCTGGGTTACGAGCCCTTTCCCGGCACCCTCAACGTCCGCGTAATCGAGGACGATCTCCCGCATGTGGACGCCTTTGTGCAGCAGGCGGATGCGGAGCTGGTTCCTGACGATCCAGGCTTCTGCTCCGCCCGGATCAAAACGGTGACGCTCAATGGGGTATCGGCCGCCGTGGTCCTGCCCTCGGAGGACGTGCGGATTCATGAAAAGCGAGTTATGGAGATCCTGGCCCCCTGCAACTTAAAAGGCTCACTCGGGCTGAATGACGGGGATCTTGTGACCATTGCTGCGACCTGAACAGCTTCCATCCACCTGAATTGAGCGTTTCAAATTGCAGTCTATCGAAAAAACACGCCACATATCAAAGGCTTGCCATTAAAGAAGGCCGGTTTGAGCATCACTTTTTGCATGAATGCGCTTCTTCGAAAAAAACTGCAATTTAAAACCCTTCGGGATTGCCGATTTTACCGAATCTGCGGCGTCATCAGGTGCTTCGCATACCAGAGTATAGCGAAGCACCCTCTTCCTTGCATCTTCGGCAAACTCGACAATCGCTCAGGTGCTTACTCCATCAAAAAAGGGGGACCAGATCCTGGACGCTGGAGACGATCAGGTCGGGATTGTTTGCGGCCAGGGTCGCGTAATCATCCACGCCGCTCATCACTCCGATGGTGAACGTTCCGGCCCGCTTTCCCGCCAGGATGTCCACGTCGGCGTCGCCCACCAACAGGGATTTTCCTTCCGCCACTCCCAGGCGTCTCGCACAGGCTTGCACGGGTTCCGGAAAGGGCTTCATGCGCGAGGTATCCTCGATGGCAATGACCGCCTCGACCAGATCGACGAGACCGGCTTCCTTTAAAGGGGATAGCTTTCGCTCGAGGTGCCGTTTATGTGAAGACGAAACGATTCCGATACGGACACCTGCACCGGCAAGGCGATGGAAGAGCTCTTCCGACCCCGGAATCAACGGGATCGAATCCGGGTACAGGCGCGCTGAAATTCTTTTTCCTGCCTCGAGGCCGGCTTCGATGAGTTCCTCTTTCCACTCCGACATGCCTTTGGGGATCAGATGATGAAAACCGGAAAGACCGCTCTTGAGCATGGCGGCCACCGACTCCCTTGGAGCCGGGGGTAACCCGATCTCCTCGAGCACCGCTGCTGCCATTCGAATGTATACGGGGATGGTGTCTATCAAGGTCCCGTCCAAATCAAACATGGCAGCCTGAAGGTCCTTGATCCGGTCCTTCAATCTCTCCGGCTGAAAGCCGCCTTGACCTTCCTCCTGCCCCGGAATATCGCTCATAGCTGAATGGCTTCTCGAAAACCAAAGCGGATTGCGTTGTCCATGTAGTACACGACCTCGGGATCAAAGCGGTAGAACCGCACACGGAATCGTTTTCCGAACTCTTCCAGATCCAGTTCCTGGCCGGGATCGAAGAACTCCCGGGTGAAGGGGTAGTTGTCCACGTAAGCCCGAACGGCCTTCACGGCCTTCAGTCCGGGTCGCACCTTTCGAATGCGGCCGGACATCTGAAGCCCTCGAATCTCCTTCCAGGAAGAGACAAAAGGATAAATGGCGGCAGAGGCCTGTCCGCTTTGGAGGCCCTCCCGAATGTGTCTCGAATCCGGAGCAGAGAAAAAGTAAAACGCGCCTCCATGGAACACGTAATACACCGGGGCGGCCCAGGCCTGGCCGTTAGCCGCCGTGGCCAGGGCCATGGTGGTCTGCGCGGCGATCAGTTCTCTTGCAAGCCCTTGCAGGTAGGGTTCTTCGGTCATCTTACATCCAACCGGATTGAGCGGGATATTGAGAAAGCCTCAATTCAAGTGCCTGTATTCCGCACTAATCTTCAGTTCCTTCATTCTTCCGTTTCGGCATCCTTTGGGGATTCAAGAGGCAACGGATCACCCTGAATGGGCCAGGCTTTGATAACGGCATGAATCAGTGTGGCCAGGGGTATGGCAAAAAATATTCCCCAGAACCCCCAAAGACCACCAAAGACCAGAATGGATGCGATTACCGCCACCGGGTGAATGTTTACCACACCGGCCAGGAGGATCGGGGCCAGCACATTTCCGTCCAGCAACTGGATGATCGCGTAAGCCACCAGGACCCATATGAATTCCGAACCGAAACCCCATTGAAAATAGGCTACAAGGGCTACGGGTATGGTGACCACTGCCACTCCCACGTAAGGGATAAGCACTGAAAACCCCACCACAGCCCCCAGGAGCATGGCATATTCAAGGTTTAGAAAAGTAAAGACCGCAAAAGCCGCAACCCAGACGATGATGATCTCCCAGGTCTTGCCCCGAACAAAATTGCCTATCTGGAGGTTCACGTCCTCCCACACCTGAACCGCAAGGGAACGGTCCCTGGGCAGAAATCCGGTAAACCAGTCGATGATCTTTTCCTTGTCTTTGAGAAAAAACAATACCAGCAATGGTACGATGATCACGTAAATCAAGAGGGTGATCAGCCCCATGACCGAGGCCACTGAAATAGAAAGAATGTTCTGGGCTAGTTTAGCCACCTCGCCTCTGAACACCGAGAACACTTCATAAATCTGGTTTTCCGAAATAACTTTTGGATAATGCTCGGGAAGCTGCAACAGCAGCTTCTGCGTTTCGCCAATCATGCTGGGTAGCTGCTGGACCAGCTGGGTCAGCTGTTTGGTGAGCTGAGGGACCAGCCAGAACAAGCTGAAAAACAAGATCAGCACAAACAACAAAAAGGTCGTCATCACGGCCAGAAACCGTGGAAATCCTCTTCTAGAGAATTGCTTGATTACGCCATCCAAAAGATAAGCTATGATAAGACCGGCAAAAAAAGGAACAAGGATTTTCCCCAGGAAAAATATAACTGCGAACCCTATAAGTAATAACACCGACAGGGTGACTACTTGTGGATTATTAAAATGTCTTTGAAACCATAATTTGATTATCTGCATAGAGAGGTCCCATCAATGACAGGATGTCGCTTTCCTCAAGCCCCCCGGTGTGACTCCCACGGGCTGCCGCCGGCCTCCAAATTCCCCTTTTTCACACCTCCCCAAGACCTGATCAGACTTCAAATCCCTGCTGTTGTACCACCGCATAAAAATCCGGAGGGATCTCCAGCTTCCTCAGAGCCTGCTTTATCCTTATCTCCCAAACCACCGCGCGGCCGAAGCCTTGCATCTTCACCTTGACTTTGGCTGCGACATCCCGTCTCCGGGCTGGAAGCAGACCGATGGACAGGATAGCGAGCGTGTTGAGCAGATGCATCACGTCGCCTGATCCAACCACCTCACTCCGGGGTGCCCAGGATTCGCACACGACTGACCCCGAGTTCTCCATTCTGGTTCACTAACTCCAGGAACTTATAAGGGTCTCGAAACGCCCTGTCACGAAAATTCATGGTCTCTTCCCATATCCTTTGTGGAGTCTCTGGAGCGTTCCCGGGTGGAGTCCGAGCGCCTGGCTTTTGGTCTTGGCTGCACGCTGGAGCGCAGCCCCAGGGAGGCATCGACCCAGAACTTTCCGGATATGACCGTCCACGCAGAATCCGCTGTGAAATTCCCATCGGAGAAGTCATCGAGCAGCAACTCGCTGCGCCAGGGCCAGTCATATTTGGACACCAGATCCTCCAGGGCCTATTGAAGCCAACGGTCTGCGGCTCGTTCATTCCTGGACTTCTCGGCCAGGGTACGCAACTCATCCACCAACCCCTGCAAGTCAGGATTCTCCCCCGCCTAGCAAAGCAGAGGGCCGGTTGCGATAAAAATCGCCGCTACTATACATGCCTGAAAGCGAAACAGGTCTCGTGCCATGACTAACCTCCACGGTGTGGGTTGAATAATGAAAGACGACAGGTATACTACCATAAATCCCTGGATCCAGAAACGCATAACCCGCAGCGGAATGCACATGGGAGACCGGCTGGAACCAGGATGGTGATGACAGGATGAGAGGGTGTGGGAAGGTTGTTTTTCAGGGCTTCAATGAAGACATCTGTGTCACAAAAGATCATTTATTCGAGAATTCTCAAAACGGCTGTCATAGGACAATAGGGGGCTATCCCTTCACCGGCAAATGATCGAACCGGCAAAAAAAGAGGGTCAGCCCGTATGAGCTGACCCCCTTGATTTTAATGGCGGGGACGACGAGACTCGAACTCGCGACCTCCGGCGTGACAGGCCGGCGTTCTAACCAGAACTGAACTACGCCCCCGCATGTAAGGATCGTCCCGGAATCGGGAGGATCTATGAAAACCTTGCTTGTGCTTCGCTTCTCACCTCTGAAGCATCGTTTCTCAGCTGGTGGGCGGAACAGGGCTTGAACCTGCGACCCCCGGCTTGTAAGGCCGGTGCTCTCCCAACTGAGCTACCCGCCCGGAAAAGACGTATTATGGGGGATCGCCCGCCCCTTGTCAATCAATTTTAGTGGGCGGTGATCTCGGAAATATCTTTTTCTCCCCGGGGGTCGGCTTCAATACAATAAGGTTCGCATTCCTCCGAAGGCTTGAACAGCTCCTCGCCCTCTTCGAAAACCAAGGCCTCCTTGAGCACCTGGTCCATGTGCTCCACCGGGACCAGCTCCACCTTCTTGAGGACCCGCTTGGGGATCTCTTCGATGTCCTTCTTGTTCTCCATGGGTATCAGGACCTTGGCCACATCACCCCGGTGTGCGGCCAGGATCTTTTCCTTGAGGCCGCCTATGGGCAGCACGCGTCCGCGAAGGGTGATCTCTCCGGTCATGGCGACGTCCCGCCGGACGGGCTTTCGAGTGAGAGCCGAGACCATGGATGTGGCCAGGGCGATGCCGGCCGAGGGACCGTCCTTGGGAATGGCCCCTTCGGGTACGTGGACGTGGATATCAACCTTTTCATAGAACTTCTCGGGAAGCCGAAGCTGGCGGGAGCGGGAACGGACATAGCTGAGTGCTGCGCGGGCCGACTCCTGCATGACCTCTCCAAGCTTGCCGGTCAAGACCAGATTGCCCTTACCCGGCATAATGGCCGCCTCGGTCTGCAGAAGCTCGCCGCCCACGTCCGTCCATGCCAGGCCGGTGGTCATGCCCACCTCATCCTGTTCCTCGGTGCGTCCGTGTCGAAACTTGGGCACACCGAGATACTTGTGGATGGAGTTCCGGGTGATTCGAACCTGAGTGTCTCTGCCTTTCCGGGCCACCTTTTTGGCCACCTTGCGGCAGACCGAGGAGATCTCCCGTTCGAGGTTTCGCACTCCGGCCTCGCGGGTGTACTCCCGGGCGATCTTGAGAATGGCGCTGTCCGAAAAGCTGATGTTCTCGTGGGTCAGACCGTTCTCCTTGACCTGCTTCTTCACCAGAAACTGCTTGGCGATGTTGAGCTTCTCCACCTCGGTGTAGCCGGGCAACCGAATGATCTCCATGCGGTCCTGCAGGGGCAGCGGAATGCTGTACAGGGTGTTCGCCGTGGTGATGAACAGGATCTCGGACAGGTCGTAGTCCAAATCCAGGTAATGGTCGTTGAACGCAAAGTTCTGCTCAGGGTCCAGGACCTCCAGCAGGGCAGCGGACGGATCTCCTCGGAAGTCCGTGCTCATTTTGTCCACCTCGTCGAGGCAAAACACGGGGTTGTTGGACCTGGCCTTCTTCAGGTACTGTAGAATTTTTCCCGGAAGAGCGCCGATGTAAGTTCTTCGATGCCCTCGAATCTCGGCCTCGTCCCGCACCCCTCCGAGTGACAGGCGAACAAAGTTCCTGGAGGTGGCGCGCGCCACGGACTTGGCCAGGGAGGTCTTTCCCACCCCCGGAGGACCCACCAGGCAGAGAATGGGCCCTTTGATCTTCTTGGTCAGGCTCTTGACCGAGAGGTATTCGAGAATCCGCTCCTTGGGCTTTTTCAGCCCGTAATGATCCTCTTCCAAAATTATCTCAGCCTGGTTGATATCATTCTTGTCCTTGGTCTTCTCCTGCCAGGGAAGCACCAGGATCCAATCGATGTAATTCCGGACGACCGTGGCCTCAGCCGACATGGGAGACATCATCTTGAGCTTCTTGAACTCCTGCCAGATGCGGGCGTTGGCCTCTTTGGGAAGCCGCTTTTTCTTGATCTTTTTCTCGAGCTCGTCGAGTTCCGCCTTGAAGTCGTCCTTGGTTCCCATCTCCTTCTGGATCGCGCGCATCTGCTCGTTCAGGTAGTAGTCCTTCTGGGTCTTTTCCATCTGCTTCTTGACCCGGCCCTTCAGGCGCGTCTCCAGGGTGATGATGTTGATCTCGTAGCGGATCATCTCGTAGAGCTTTTCGAGCCGTGCGTCCGTCCCCTCGATCTCGAGAAGCTGCTGCTTGTCACTGACCTTGAGAGCGAGATGGGCGGCAACCGTGTCAGCAAGCCTCGTGGGATCGGTAAGTCCCGACACGGTGCTCACATGATCTTTGCTGAGCTTGTCGTTGAGCTTGGCGTACTCCTCAAAGCTCTCCACAACGGTTCGCATCAGGGCGCTGGTCTGGTCGCTGGCCTCGTTGGGTTCCAGGACACGTTCCACCTCCACCATGAAGAACTCGTAACTTTTTATAAAGTCCTGAACCGTGGCCCGCTCTTTGCCTTCGATGAGCGCCTTGACCGTGCCGTCCGGCAAACGCAGGAGCTGTAGCACTGATCCCAGGGTTCCATGCCGGAAGATGTCCTTTTCCGCCGGATCGTCCACCTTGGCGTCCTTCTGGGCGGACAGGAAAATGAGCTTCTCCTGGCTCATGGCATGCTCCAGCGCCTTGATGGATTTCTCCCGCCCCACAAACAGCGGAACCACCATGTTGGGGAACACGACCACGTCTCTCAAGGGAAGCAGGGGGTAGTACACTTTTTGTTCTTTTAAAAAATCCAAGGCATTCTTCTTTGTCAATTTAAACATATCCCTCTGATAGTCTGTGAATTAGGCATAGCCTGCCTGGTTTTCGTAGATGAGTAGGGGACTCTCCCCACTTTGAATTACTTCTTCATTGATCACGCATTCCCTCACGCCGGAGGTGCCGGGAATATCGTACATGATGTCCAGCATGATCGTCTCCAGGATGGCTCGAAGGCCACGAGCGCCGGATTTTCGCTCCAGTGCATCGTTGGCCACTGCCAGGAGAGCCTCTTCCGTGAACTTCAATTGAACGTTCTCCAGCTCGAAGAGTTTTTTGTATTGCTTGACCAGGGCGTTCTTCGGCTCCGTAAGAATACGCACCAGCGCATCGCGGCTCAACTCATCCAGAGAGGCGATGATGGGAATGCGTCCCACGAACTCCGGGATAAGGCCGTATTTGATCATGTCTTCCGGCTGGACCAGTGCACGCACCTGGTTGGTGTCCGTATTCTGCTTGTTCCGGATGTCCGCCTCGAATCCCATGGTCTTGCTGCCGAGGCGGTTGCTGATGATCTTCTCCAGGCCGTTGAAGGTGCCTCCGCAGATGAAGAGGATGTTGCCGGTATCCACCTTGACAAAGTCCTGCTGAGGGTGCTTTCTCCCACCTTTGGGAGGAACGCTCGCCAGGGTGCCCTCGATGATTTTCAGCAGGGCCTGCTGCACGCCCTCGCCCGAGACATCTCTTGTGATGGAGGGGCTGTCCGACTTTCGCGCGATTTTGTCGATCTCGTCAATGTAGACGATGCCCTTGCAGGCGGACTCCACGTCATAGTCCGCCATCTGGACGAGGTTGAGAATGATGTTCTCCACGTCCTCGCCTACATAACCGGCTTCGGTGAGGGTGGTGGCGTCGGCGATGGTGAAAGGGACATTGAGGACCCTGGCAAGCGTCTGCGCCAGAAGGGTCTTCCCTGACCCGGTGGGGCCGACCAGAAGAATGTTGCTCTTCTGTATCTCCACACCGTCCATGTCGGATCGAGTATTGATCCGCTTGTAGTGGTTGTGAACAGCCACCGAAAGGATCTTTTTGGGCCGTTCCTGCTCGATAACGTACTGATCGAGCATGTCCTTGATTTCATACGGCTTGGGCAGCTTGGCGTCCTCGTCCGTATCGGTCTCCTGGCCGTACTCCTCGGCAATGATCTCATTGCAGAGCTGAATACACTCGTCGCAGATATAAACAGACGGTCCCGCGATGAGTTTCTTCACCTCGTCCTGGCTCTTGCCGCAAAAGGAGCAAAGCAGATCGTCGCTGGAGTCGTTTTTTCTGGGCATAAAGCACCTTCCTCCATACGGCTTCCTTCCCGGGGTGCATCCGAAGATGTCAGGGCGCTGGTGAGTCTTGGATTCAAAATCCAAACGCCCCAAGGATGTACGCCCAAAGGAAACCTCCTATGAGCTCTGGATCTCCCTATGGGTGATCACCTTGTCGACGATTCCGTACTTCCTGGCTTCTTCCGCATCCATGAAAAAATCGCGTTCCGTATCCTTTTCGATCCGCTCCAGTGGTTGTCCCGTGTGCCCGGAAAGGATTTGGTTGATGGCCTCCCGAATCTTGAGTATCTCACGCGCGTGAATATCGATGTCCGTGGCTTGACCTTGCGTGCCTCCCATGGGTTGGTGAATCAGGACTCGGCCGTGAGGCAGGGAATAACGCTTTCCCGCAGTGCCTGCAGCCAGCAGAAGAGCGCCCATACTGGCACACTGGCCCATACAAATGGTCGTGATATCGGGCTTGATGTATTGCATCGTGTCGTATATGGCAAGACCGGCGGTCACCGATCCCCCTGGTGAGTTCACATACAGATTGATGTCCTTGTCCGGATCCTCGGACTCCAGAAAGAGCAGCTGGGCGATGATCGTGTTGGCCATGCTGTCGTTCACCTGCTCTCCAATGAAAACAATCCGGTCCTTTAATAACCGCGAGTAGATATCATAAGCTCGTTCTCCGCGGCTCGTCTGCTCCACTACTATTGGTATCAGCATACTTTTCTCTTCTCTTTTTAAGAGGCTGCGAAGTGAAAAAGGTTTCATCTCCACGATCGCAACATCGTGTCATGATCAAGACTTTGTTTTGCTTATTTTGTCTGCGTCTACCTCATTGACTTTAGCACCTTCCAGGAGGTAGTTCAAGGTCTTTTCCTCGAGGAGTTGGTCCTTGTAGGAATCCATGAGGTTGTTTGCCTCATAATACCTGCGCACCAGGCCGGCCTCCTGGCCGATACTGGCGCCAAGCTCCTGAAAACCATTGGAAACATCCTCTTCCGACACCTGAAGATCGTTTTGCTTGGCGATTTCTCCCAGAATAAGCATTCGTTTGACGCGGAACTCGGAGGCCGGGCGAAGCTCTTCCCGAAGCCTGGTTTCGTCCAGTCCGGCCTGCTCCAGACTAGACCCCGACCGGGACAGGTTCTGTCCAATGCTCTCAATGGCATGGTTCAGCTCCTGCTCGACCGGAGACTCCGGCAGATCGAAATCCACACCCTCGGAAATCCGTTCCACGAGGCGGGCCTTCACGTCCCGGTCAATGCGTTTTTCCTCTCTCTTGGTGAGTTCTTTGCGGACTTCCTCTCTCATGCCCTCGACGCTCTCCACGTTTGCGCCCAGGCTCTTGGCAAAGTCGTCGTCCAGGGCCGGCAGCTCCATCTCCTGGATGTCCTGGAGCAAGACCTCGAAGTCCACACCTCTGCCCGCCAGGTTCTTGTCCCGATAGTCCTCTTCGAAGTCCACTCGAATCGTGGCGGATTCCCCCGGTCTCAAGCCGACGAGCCGTTTTTCGAAATCAGGATGAAAATCCCCTGACCCGACCGTCAGCCCGTGGCTGTCAGACTGAAGACCCTCGATGGGTTCGCCGTTTTCCAATCCCTTGTAACTGAACTCGGCGTGGTCGCCCTCACGCAATCCGCGCTCTTCTTCGAGCGCCTTGAGTTGTCCGCGGGCGCTGCGAATCTCTTCGATCTGCTTGTCCACATCCTCATCAGTCACAGAAAAGCGCTCCTTTTCCACCTCGAGCCCCATGTACTCCTTGAGCTCGAAGCTGGGACGCACCTCCATCACCGCGGAATATCGAAAAGCCTCGCCCTTTCGAGGAAGGTCGTTTTCAATGGCGGGCGCGTTCAACGGAAAGGTGTCGTTTTCCTCCAAGGCCTTAGGAAGAGTCTCGTTGACGAGATCGCGGGTCACATCGTTCATCACTTCCTTTCCGAAGCGCCCTTCCAGGATCCCCATGGGCACCTTTCCCGGACGAAATCCGGGAAGCCTGGCCTGCTTTCCAAGATCGCGGTAGGCCTTGTTGATTTTGCGATCCACTTCACCGGCCTCGATTTCCACGGTGAGTTTCTTCTTGACAGGGCTGATATCTTCTACACTGCTTTTCATGTGGACCTTTTCGAAACCTCCTGATAGGGGGGGTTGGAAAAAAATGTAAGCACGAACATACGTTATTCAAGCAAAATTCTTTTTTGTACAGAAACCATGCGGCGGCTGTCAACCGGATTGTGGATTCCACCGCCATGCTCCTTTGCTCAGGACCATGCCCACCATATTGAAATCAAGCACAAAACATGCCATAGGAAACACTCAGCCGTGTGAGAGGCGGCCGGAGGGGGTAGGGCACCCAAGGGCGCAGGTACGCTGGGCAAAGCCACAACCGCTTCATACGCGAAGAAGACCCTCGGTCGTCATTAATCGCGGTTTCGCTTTTTCACCAGCTCGATGAAATCCTCGAGCTCCTGTTCGGATCCGAACACTTCACTGTACCGACGCTCGCTCCAGACGGACAGGCCCAGCTCGAAGATGTGATGGATGAGTCTATCCGCTTTCTCCGGACCCTGGAGCTGCACTGTCTGATACAGGAGCTCACTCGGCACCTTGATGGGATAGACCGCCGTTGGAGATCGTTCATCGGGCTTGAAATAGTCCTGAATATTCTTGAGAATTTTCAGATTCACGTATTTTCTATTGTACTCTTCTTCGTTCATGTTGAATCCCTTTGCTCCTTGTGTCATGTATAAGATCAATAAAGGGGTTCGTCAACCATAAGTCCTCACGGTTGCATGGGGAAAGGCCCATTGCCGGGGACGACGGTGGAAGAGTCGAAAAAATGACTCCCTCTCCATGGGAGGAAGAAGCTCATGCCCATCTACGAATACCGGGCCGAAGAACCCGAAACCGGATGCAGGCTCTGTTCCAGGCGGTTCGAACGCTTTCAGGGCCTCCAGGACCCGCCCCTCACGGCCTGTCCCGAGTGCGGCGCACCCGTGCGGAAATTGATCTCCTGGTGCCGCGCCGCTGTCCTCGACCCGCCGGAGGAAACCGCAAGAACCGACAACCGTATTCGGCGGTATGAAAAGCAGGGCATGTGGAGCCACGCCGCCGAGCTGGCGGACAAGCAGGCGGAGAAGACAAAAGACGCCGGCCTCAAGACGAGGGCTCTGGACAATTATGAAAAGGCCGGATACGAGCCGGACGTGCTTGCCCGCCATGACCGGGAAGACTGAGGCCCGGGATTTACCCCTCTTCTTCACTTGCCCGATTTTCAGCAAGTATGGTACGGTGCTTGGCGCGGGAATCGGCGGTTTTCGCAACAAGTTTGCGCGATCGGTATCTGTTCAAGGAGGCACATCCACGTGATCGAGCTTTTTGCCAAGGGCGGAGTGTTCATGTACCCCATCCTGCTCTGCTCCGTGGTCGCCCTGGCGATCTTTCTGGAACGGCTCTGGGTGCTGCGACGAAGCCAGGTACTGCCCGATACGTTCGTTCAAAATGTCGAGGCCTTGCTGAAGAAGGAAAAGATCGCCGAAGCGATCTACCTTTGCCAGGGACACGCTTCGTCCATCGCCCGGGTCTTTCTGGGCGGCCTCAAGAACACCGGACGAGGCATGTGGCTCGTCAAGGAAGGCATCGAGGAGATGGGCGGTCGTGAGGCGGTGGTCCTTCAGAAACATATCGGAGCCCTGGCCACCATCGCCAATCTCACGCCGCTCCTGGGTCTTCTGGGCACAGTGTCCGGAATGATTAAAACCTTCAACGTCATCTCCGTTCAGGGCGTGGGAAATCCCGCCCCCCTTGCCGGGGGCATCGCCGAGGCGCTCGTCACCACGGCGTCCGGACTTAGTGTGGCCATTCCCACACTGGTTTGCTACCGCATTCTCAAGGATCGGACGGAAACCCTCGTGTTCGAAATGGAGGAGCACTCCATGAAGATCATCGAAATCCTCGAGGGCACGGGCGATAAAATGGGAGAAAACAGCTTGGGTGGCCGCCGGGAGCAGGGGCCTTCCCAGGCGTTCCACCCCGGCTGATCCGGGCAGAGGAAGGCTATGCGTTTCATGCGGGGACCAAAAGAAGAAGAGCCGAGACTCGGGATCGCGCCGCTGATCGACATCGTGTTCCTCCTGCTGATTTTCTTCATGGTCACATCCCATTTCGACCTGGCCTCAGGCGTGAAGCTGCAACTCCCTGAGATGTCCGCCCGGTTGTCCGATGAGCCTCGAGAGGACATCACGGTCTTGATTGACCGGGCCGGGAATGCCTATCTCGAGGGAGAACGAATCGAAAAGGGGGCTCTGGAGGAACGGCTCCGAGAGCGGGTCCGCAGAAACGGTCTCCAACGGGTCATCCTCCAGGCGGACAAGGAAACCCTGCACGGGACCGTCCTGGGAATTATCGACCTGGCCAGGGCCGCCGGAGTGCGCTCCGTAATCATTGCGGCACGCTGGCAACCGGGCGAAGGGCATTCTCCATGACCCTGAACAGAACAAGGGTCATAAGGCCTGCGGTCGTGCTTCTGTTCCTCCTGCTCGTGGCATGGTTGGCCTTTGGAGAGCGAGGCTTCATACACTTGTACAAGATGGAGGCAAAGAGGCAACGCTACCAGGAAAGGATTCAGCTATTAGAGAGGAAAAATCACGAGCTGATGCGCGAAATCGAACGATTGCGCACCGACGAAGCATACATTGAATCGGTTGCCCGAAAAGAATTGAACTTGCTGAAAGAAGACGAGACCCATTTTCATTTTGCTGAGAACCCCCGCGGGGGCGTCACCGTCAGCCCATCGCCGAAGAGCCGGGAGGCCGGACAAAATGCCCTCCCCGGCTCGAACGCGGAGGCCTCGGGTGCTGCACCGAAATGACCAAGACCACACAAGGGGAGGATGCGCATGGACGATCTTGAGCGGCTTCTCGAAGAAATAGTGGAAAGGGAGGCTTCGCCGGGAACGCTTCACTTGATTCTCTCGAAGCTCAAAGACCTGGGACGCACAGGGACGGTGATCCAACAGTGTCGTAAGTCCCTGGCCGTTCATTCGGACCATGAAGGTCTTCGCACCCTCTTGGCTGAAACTTATCTGCAGGTGGGCCTCACGGCCCGGGCCTCGGAAGAATTGGAGCGCGTAATCCAAGGCCTGGAAGAATCGGCAAGGGTATATCACTTGCTTGCGGACGCCTATGCACGCCAGGGAAGAGACCGGGAAGCCGCCGAATGCCTGGATGTCTACCTGGCTCATCGCCCCGATGATTCCGAAGCTCTTAATTACAGAAATCGCCTCCGCCCCCTGATCGAGGAGCCCCTTCCAGAACCCTCGGAACCGGTGCTGACCGAGGGCCTGGAAGAGGAGGTGTTCGAATCGCCTCAGTCCGATGACACACTCCCCGAAATCGCCACGCCCACACTGGCCGAACTATATTATCGCCAGGGACAGATCGATGCAGCGATAGAGACCTATGAAAAGATTCTGGCCCGTTCTCCGGACGACCAGCGGGCGAACGCCCGGCTCGAGGAGTTGAAGTCCTTGGTGACAACGCCGCAGGAAGACCTCTTCTCCGGCGCCGAAGCACCGGAAGAAACTCCCCCGAAAGGGCCGGCCCTGGAGGCCGAAGTTCCGGAGCCCCCCGCGGAGGTCTCTTCCGAAAAAACGGCGCTGGATCAGGAGCAGAGAAAAACCTTGCGGATGATCGCTGTTCTCGAACAATGGTTGACCCGGATCCACGACACTGGAATCCGCCCCTCCACCTAGTTTCCATACAGAAAGGGTCTTTTTTGGAATTCAAGTTTGCGGCCACCGGCGTGGGCAGCGTGCCGGGTGTGCAGGTGGAGCGCACCTGTCGCCTCATTCTGGAATTGTTTCCGGAGATTCCCTTCTGGCCTCAATTCGTGAACCTTACGCCCTTGGAAGACATGATCCTGCAGTTCAGCGAAGGGCTTCCGGGCGTTCGAATCAGCGGGGACGGAACCTCTCTTCGAGTATCCACGGAAACCCTGGAACACGAGCTGACCCTGTTCTATGAAGCCTTCATGGCCGAGGACCTGGATGCATTCGCCCTTGGCCCGGACCGCGCTCACGGTCTGTACACTCTGCTGGACCTGATCGAGGAGAAACCCTCGTCCGGAGAGGGACTGATCAAGGGGCAAAGCGTCGGGCCCATCACCTTCGCCGCCTCGGTCCTCCTGGAGGACGGTCGCTATCTCCTCCACGATCCGGCGCTCATGGACGCTATGGTCAAAGGGCTGTCCATCAAACTCCTGTGGCAGGCCAAAATCCTGGGCCGAACCGGTCGAAGGCCCGTCCTGTTCCTCGACGAGCCTGCACTGTCCGGCATCGGGTCCGCCTTCTCATCCATTGACCGCGATCAGGTCGTAAACGCCCTTCGCGAAGTGATGGATTACTGTCGTGCGCGGTCTAACGCGCTTCTGGGCATCCACTGCTGCGCCAACACGGACTGGCCCGTGATCCTCGAATCCGGGCCGGACATACTCAACTTCGACGCCTATGGCTACCTGGACGCCCTCCTGCTCTATCCCCAAGCGCTCCTGCGCTTTGTCGAGGGGGGTGGAACCATCGCTTGGGGCATTGTTCCCACAATGGAATATTCCGGCGACATCACAGCGGAATCTCTTCAGGAACGCCTGGAACAGGGAGTCGAGCGCATGGCGGGTCAAGGACTCGACCGGGGACTTCTTCGAGAGCGCTCCATGATCACCTCGGCCTGCGGCATGGGAGGCATGTCCGCCCATTCCGCCGAAGGAGCCCTTCGGCTGCTCTCGAAGCTCGAAAAACGTTTGCACTGATCATTGCGGGCTCGCGGAATCCGCTCTGGGAAACGGGGTGTCCGGAATCATTCAGGGCTTTCTGGCCGGAATCGGATTTGCGTTCTCCGGGCTCGGAAGCCCTATTCTCTGGGGTACGGTTGCTGCGTTCATGGCCTTCTTGCCCATCATAGGGGCATCCATCGTCTTTCTTCCGGCCACCGCCATCCTCCTGATCCAGGGGAAAACAGCAATTGCCCTCGTCTTTCTCGCCTACAACCTCTGCTACAGCGCCTTCATCGAGTATGTGGCCAAACCCCGTCTCATCGGAAAGGGCATGCGAATGAACCCCCTTCTCGTGTTCATAGGCGTGATCGGCGGTCTCAAGCTCTTCGGTCTCCTGGGCGTGGTTTACGGCCCCTTGATCATGACCCTCTTTCTGACCCTCGCTGAAATCTATCGGCTTGAGTATAAGGAGGCCATGCTGTAGCCTGAATTGAGCGATTGCCGACCGGACAACCATAGACATAACGAATTAAAGGAGCCTGACTCATGGATACGGACAAAACCCTTCGCGGCAGATGGATACTGATCGTAGACGACGAACGCGATATTCTGGAGCTGCTCACGGAGATGCTCGACATGTGTCGCATCGACACGGCCTCATCCTTTGAAGAGGGCAAGGACCTCCTGGAGACGAACCCTTATGACGTGGCCATTCTGGACATCATGGGGGTCAGGGGATACGAGCTGCTGGAAATCGCAAACCAGAGGGACATTCCAGCTCTGATGCTCACGGCCCATGCCTTGTCCAAAGAAGACCTGAAAAAATCCGCAGAAAAAGGCGCGTCCTTTTACGCCCCCAAAGACGAGATCAACCGGATCGATATGTTCGTGGCCGACGTGATCGAAGCCGGGGAAAAGAACCGCAATATCTGGGCCAAATGGTACGAACGGCTGAGCGGGTTCTACGACCGTCGATTCGGCCCCAACTGGCAGGACATGGATCCGGAATTCTGGGACCACCTGATCAAATACTAAGGCGGGCCATCGCCCGCAACCCAACAGACGTTATGCAGGCTCCGGAGGTCG
>CAZQCK010000053.1:18700-21018 GCA_964591925.1 uncultured Desulfobacterales bacterium | reverse complement strand
AGGAAACCCCGACCTTCGGAGCCTGCATAACGTCTGTTGGGTTGCGGGCGATGGCTCTCAGTGGCTGAAAAGGGCGGGTGGTTGAAGAAATTTTCGGGGCGGGGGGTTTCGGCGGCCTCAGCACATTCCGGTTGAAGCGGTCTTCAACGTGGACCGGCCGTCACCCCGCCCCGCGATTCCCGTTCTGCGGGACCTTGTTCGAAAATTACAGGGTGATTCCGTCCTTGATCTTGTCGAATGTCTTCTGACCGATCCCCTTTACCTTCATGAGATCTTCCAGAGAACTGAACGGGCCGGAACTTTCCCGATAGCTCAGGATTCTCTCCGCAATCGCAGGTCCTATGAACTTGACCTCCGCCAGTTGCTCGAGTGTAGCCTCGTTGATGTTGACCTTTTCAGAATCGGCGGCATGGAGCACAGGCACGAAAGCGAGGGTCAATGCCACCAGCAAACAGCATATACCGACATTTTTCATTCTTCTCATGGACACCTCCTGGTTCTTCCGCTCTGCAACGCAGCGCGGACTTGAATAAAACGGTTTTAATGCACATAATGCTTCCACCGGAATGTCTCGACCATGTAGATCAACTTCCATGCCAAAGCAGCACGAATCCGTGCAGAAGCTGAAACAAACGAGCTTCAAATGAATTAAGTAGTGTTTTTAAGGAGTTCTAAAAAAATCACAAATAATGAAAGCCATTCGGAAGCCGGCGCCCATCAACCTCCATTGAACAGGGCGGGACGGATTGCACAAATAAGGGTTCATTGCAGCACCCGTTTTTGTGCTTTACTGTTCTTTGAATCGAGCGATTCCGGAGTTTGCCGAAGACGCAGGAGTCCGCTTGACAGGGTGCTTTTCTGCTCCCTATACTTGAAGAATTCGTGAAAACTATCTTTTCTCGGCTTCTTTGCGGCTTGGCGAGATATTTCGACCTTTTGAGAGGCAGTCTCCGCCTTTCAATTCAGGGAGGAATCATTTATGAGGAACACCCTGGCTTTTATCATGGCGGGAGGGCGGGGAGCGCGACTCATGCCCCTTACAGCCGACCGGAGTAAACCCGCCGTCCCCTTCGGCGGCATCTACCGACTCATTGATTTCACCCTCAGCAACTGTGTCAACTCGCAGCTGTACAAGATCATCGTGCTGCCCCAATACAAATCCCAGTCTCTTACCGATCATCTGGAGGAAGGCTGGGACATTTTCAGCCGGCAGATGGGCCATTTCCTGAAAATAGTGCCCCCGCAACAGCGAACCGGAATGGACTGGTACCGGGGCACCGCCGATTCCATTCGGCAGAACCTTTATCTGATCGAGCGCTACCGCCCGGAAAACGTCCTCATCCTTTCAGGTGATCACATCTACAAAATGGACTTCACTCGTTTCGCTGAATACCACCGGGACAACCGGGCCGATGTCACCATCAGCCTTTTGGAGGTGGGGATCGACCTGGCTTCCCAGTTCGGAGTGGCAGTTGTGGACCGTTCCTTTCGAATCCAAGGTTTCCAGGAAAAACCCAAGACCTCCCCTCAGGCCATCCCCGGCGATCCCCAGCACGTTCTCGCCTCCATGGGCATCTACCTCTTTCGAACGGAAACGCTGATCCACGCACTGAACTCCTGGAACGAGGACGATTTCGGGGGCGACATCATACCGAAGCTGCTGGACACCCATCGGATCTATGCGTATCCTTACAGAAAAAACAATCAAATCGAGGACTTCGTTTATGTAACCGAGGAGGACGGCGTGAGAAGGCTCAAGTTGGAGAGCCGTACACGCGACTCTTCCTACTGGCGCGATGTGGGGACCCTGGACGCCTACTGGAACGCCAACATGGACCTGACCGGTGTGGATCCTTACTTCAACCTGTACGGCCGGAAATGGGCCATGCACACGAACCAGGTGCAGGCTCCTCCAGCCAAGTTCGTCTTTGCCGCGGAACGTCAGGAAGGGTATCGCGTGGGAAAGGCGCTGGATTCTCTGGTGGCACCGGGGGCCATTGTGAGCGGTGTGGTCCGCAATTGTGTGCTGGGATACAACGTGGTGGTGCGAAGTTGGGCCGAACTGGACGAGTCCGTGATCATGGACGGGGTGACCGTAGGGCGGGGATGCAGAATCAAAAAAGCCATCATCGACAAGGGAAACGACATTCCCGACGGCACGGAAATCGGGTTCAAACCCTGGGAGGATCGACAGCGGTTCACCGTGACCCCGCGGGGAATCACGGTCGTACCCAAGGGCTTCTTCCTCGAAAGCGCATCTTGAGAGCTCATCCCTGCGGGCCTCTGACCACCACCTCAAGGGGCCCCTTCTACTGAGG
>CAZQCK010000053.1:0-18600 GCA_964591925.1 uncultured Desulfobacterales bacterium | reverse complement strand
AGAAACTTCCGGCGCTGGTCCTCGTAATAACCCCTGCGATCCGTGGCCTTGGCTATGGCCTCTTCAATGACGCGAAGCGCCTCCTGCGGGTTTCCGTTCGCATGGTGCGCCTCGGCCAGGGTGTCGAGAAAAGGGGCTGTTCTCTTGAGGGACACCGCCCTTCGGGCCAGGATCAGGGCCTTTTGCTCCTCCCGCATGCGCTCCTGGGGCGCCGTCAACAAGAGCCAGGCCAGATTGTTGAGGGCGGTGGGGCTGTCCGGCTGAATGGAAAGCGCCGTTTCATAGGCCTCCACTGCCTCCCTGTACTCCCCCAGCTGATGGTGAATCATGGCCAGGTTCCGGTACACGGGCGCGTTGTTCGGCGTCTCCTGCAGCTGGCGGGTCAGCGCCTGTTCCATGAACCGATAGGCCATGTCCTGCTTGGCATCGCTGAAATTGAGGAACCATCCGAGTCCAAGAACGCTCATCAGGTAAAGGGCGAAGCAAACGCCCACAAAGCGATTGTGGCGTTTGAGCAAGCCCGGTTCAGAGCCCGCCCGCTCCAGACAATCCACACGCTCCCGAATGCTGAAATGATGCCAGCTGGGCAGGTCCCTGATCTTCCCGCCTGCAAGGGCGATCCGCTCCAGGGATCGAACCACCGGCTCCGGCCCTCCCATGGTCTGTGCGGCGAACAGGTCGGCCTGACGTTCGAAGTTCCTCATGAAAAAACCCATGATGAAACGGAAATACACCAACATGGCCAGCAAAACAGGAATCGACAGACCCAGATAAAAGAGCTTCACGCCTCCGGGACTCCCGCTTTCCAGGGCCTCCATGAACATGGGTCTGGATGCCAGGAAATAGTACAGCACATCAAAGAGCCCTAGAGAAAGGACCATGAACCCCAGAAAAAACAAAAGATAGAACAGCAGGTGTCTGTACCGGGCGTGTCCCATCTCGTGGGCCATGACCGCCTTGAGCTCTTCGACCGAGAGCAGATCCATGAGCCCGTCGGTCACCAGGATGTAACGGTAACGAGGGACGATCCCCATGATCCCGGCCGTGAGCATGCGTCCCTCGAACAGAGGCCAGCGAATAAGGTCGCGATAACGAAATCCCTGGTCTTTGAAAAACCGCTCCAGCTCCTGAACCTTCGGCACCCTGGGAAAGGGAGTGCAGCCCCACCAGGTCTGGATCAAACGCGGCATGAAGGTCATAAGGACCACTAGAAACAAGGTGATGAGAATCATCTGACCTTCAGTGCGCTCCAGGAAGGTACCCGGACCGGCCCAAGGCGTGAGTGCCATGAGATCGAACAGAAGCGTCAATCCTATCCAGGGAAAAAGGATGGGGGCGTTCAAGCGAAGATTACCCGCAATGAATGAAGCTCGATTTTCGCTGGGCCCATAGACAAGGGAGTATAAGGGATAAATAAAATACCAAATAGTCGCTAGATAACCGAAAAAAAGCGCTAGAGCTGCCATACCGGGGACCACGGAAAGAAGCCCGGCCCCGGGAATGAGCTGCAGCCAGTGGCGAAGATGGAGGAGGTGGACATCCACCGCAAAGAGCAAGACCGCCAGAATGGACAGCTGCATGAGGAGGCGCTGGTAGCGTTCGGCCGAGCGCCCGGGGACCCGGTCCCGGGCGGCTCTCGTGATCAAACCCCTCGAAGCCCGGCGGCAGTAGAGGGCGAAAACAGCCCAACCCGGAAGGTGGAGAAAAAGCGTGTATTCGCCCGGCTCATCCACCCGGGCTTCCACCGGGGCGGTATTGAACACCAGCAAAACGACGATCAGATATATAACGTTGTTGAACATGGCGGTTGAGGACCTGAAATCAGGAAACAGTGTACCTGTTTTCCCTGTTTATGAAACAGCGGTGACCCGGGCCGGCGGCCGGGCGCGAAATTTTGACCCTTTGCGAGGCCATCAAGGTTTTTCCCCCAATAGTCACTGTAGGGCACCCAGCCAGAGAACGTAAGAGGCCGAGGACAAAAGGGTGGACATGGACACGGCCGCCGAGGCCTGATCAGGAGAGCCGCCCAGTTCCACGGCCATGACGTAACTCACGGTGGCCGTGGGTGTGGCGAGCAGGATGAGACCCGGCATGAAAACGGACGCCGGGGTGCCCAGGAGGCGAAACAGTGCTAGACCTATTCCGGGCAGGACCACCAGCTTGAGTCCGGCCGACGGGAGCACAAAGCGGATCTTTGAGCGCACCAAATCAAAGGAAAGGGAGGCGCCTATGACCAAGAGGGCCATGGGAAGGGCCATTCCACTTACGATCTTCAGGGTTCGCCCCACTATGACGGGCATAGGCAGGTTGGAAAGATTGAAGACCACGCTTGCCAGCAAGGACAGTATCACGGGATTGCCCGCCACGGTTTTCAACAACCCCCCCACCCCCACCCGGCCGTTTCGGCGCTCGGAAAACATCTGCAGCCCGATGACCGAAAGGAGGTTCTGGAGCAGCATGAGAAACCCGGCCAGGATGCCGGCCATGGTGAACCCCTCCTCTCCCAGGAGGTAGAAGGCCACGGCAAAGCCGATGTAGCCCAGATTCCCATGATAGGATGATTGAATGAACGTCCCCATCTCTTGCCGCGGGGTGGACAGAATGCGACCCACCAGGATGGCCGCGGCAAAAGTGACCCCCACCGGCACCAGCGTTCCCACGAGAAGCTCGGGTCGAAAATGGGCTGCAAACGAGGCCGTGGCCAGGGCCTGAAAGAGCATGGCCGGAATGGCCACATAGTAGACAAGGCGGTTCAAGGACACGGTGACCGTGGGCGGAAGAAAGCCGAAACCACGGACCAGGGCGCCGATCAAAATCACCAAAAACACCGGAACAATTGTTTCCAGGATGTGAAGCATGCTGTCCGCCGGTCGACATGGTGCCCCAAAATTCGTTCATGGATGGGCACGAGTTCCAGCCATCGCGCTGCGAGCGTATTCGGCGCCCTTCTTCGCGAAAAAGAGAGCCGGTTAGAGGGTGCCGCGATCTTAGGCCATGAGCGGAAGCGTGTCAAAAGGAATGAGGGAAAACAACACCAAAAGCGGTTGACTTGGGAAGGCGCATTGGGTATGAAGATTTCTCCCGGCCTGCATGACCACCGTCTTGCGCCTAAGGCCGCCCATCCGGTGCGCGGCATGAGGAGAGGCCCTCGGTGTGCCGACGAAGACCGGGCTCGAGGAGAGTAAAGGGGAAACGCTCATGCAAGGCGGAAAATCCGTTTCCAAAGAAAAACTGGTGGAGATCCTGCAAAGCGTCCTGGAAACGGACATGGACCTGGGATTTCTCATGGCACTGAAAAAGACGGAAATCGAGACGCTCGTAGCCTGTGTCAGGAATCGAGTGGATCATTCTCTTTCCAAATGAGACGGGCGGTGGAAAGAAGTCTTGGCGTAAATATTCTCGAGGCTTTATGATAAGGAGGTTTCTATGGACATTCCCAGAAAACTGGCCATCCTCATCGTCATGATCGTGCCCGCCTTTGTCGGGGCCGGTGCGCTCTGGGCCCTTTTTGAAAGCTGGATCGGCGTCCTGATCTGGGTGGTCATCATGGGCGTTGTGGCCGGAAATATTGTCACGGGCAAGCTCCTGAGCGGAGGGGAATCCGAGACCTGATTCCGCTGAGAACCCGTCATTCCTTTTTGTGGGAAAGCTTCTTCCTTCGATACATGAGGCATTCCATTCCGGAATGCCGGTACACCTTTGCCGATGGGAGATGCTTGGATTTGAAGTGCATGGCACGACACCCATGGGGAAATCGGGTGTCCCAGGTTACGTAGTAGTGCCGGCATTTATGACAGTCGATCATGGACGGGTCGTCGTGTACGCAAGGCGCAAGCAGGATCTTCTCAAACCCCGTAATACGCACGGTACCAGGACAGAAAAGACCGAACGCCTTCACGCACGGGTGTTTTGGGCTCGAAACCGAGCAACTTCCTTGACTTCTCGATATCTGCAGAGGTCTGCCGCACGTCTCCGGGCTGCATGGGCAACCAGTTCTTTTGCGCCTCTTTGCCCAGCTCTTCCTCGATTATTCTAATAAACTCCAGCAACTCCAGGGTGCTCGAATTACCCAGATTGAAAACCTCGCAGGGGAAAGGGTTTTCCAGCGCCGCCACGGTCCCGTCGATGATGTCGTCGATATAAGTGAAGTCACGCTTCATTTTTCCGTGGTTGAACACATCTATGGGCCGGCCGTGGAGAATGGCGTCCGTGAAAAGAAAGAGCGCCATGTCCGGCCGTCCCCACGGGCCGTACACCGTAAAGAACCGCAACCCCACCGTGGGGAAGTCGTAGAGGTGGTTGTAGGCATGGGCCATGAGCTCGTTGGCCCGTTTGGTGGCTCCATAGAGGGAAACCGGCTGATCCGCGCGATCCTCTTCTCGAAATGGGTATTGGGTGTTGGCCCCGTAGACCGAGGATGAAGAGGCGTACACGAAATTGTCCACCCCTACCTCCCTGGCCATCTCCAGAAGATTCAAAAAACCCTCCAGATTGCTTTTCTGATAGGAAAAGGGGTCTTTCAGGGAATAGCGCACCCCGGCCTGAGCCGCAAGGTTGCAGATTCGGCCGATGTCGTTGGAACGAAAGACCTCCTGCAGGCCGGAACGGCTCTCCAGGTCTTCCTCGAAGAACACAAACGCATCAAAAGGCTGCAGTTGCGCCAGCCGGGCCCGCTTCAGCGTGGCGTCATAGTAGGGGTTGAGATTGTCCAGACCGATCACCCGGTGTCCGGTTTCGAGCAGCCTTCTCGAAAGATGGTAGCCGATGAACCCGGCGGCGCCTGTAACCAGAATTGTCCTGTCCCTTTGCTCTTTCTTCATGCATCCTCTCTTGATGTGTACCCGCCGCCATTTCCTCGAACAACGCCTCTTCACCGATGTGCGGGTACGGAACCTCCTGGACAGGCCTCCGTGGCGGATGCGGCCTGCCCTTCCGGGTCCTGCTCCGGCAGCCGGGCGATTTCCATGACAAAAGCGCGAGTCATTATGGTCGAGCACCTCCGGTTTGACAAGGAATAATCCATAAAAAAGGGTTGCCCCCGGAACAATCCCGGGAGCAACCCGTTCTATGGATTCATCGATCGAATGTCTCTTTCGACCGGATGTCGCCACGGGTCTGTGGGCGTGAGCTTACATCATGCCGCCCATGCCGCCCATGCCGCCCATGCCGCCCATGCCGCCTCCGCCGGGCATGGCGGGAGCCTCATCATCCTTCTTGGGCTTATCAGCCACCATGGCTTCGGTGGTGAGAAGCAGTGCGGCCACGGAAGAGGCGTTCTGTAGCGCGAAACGGGTAACCTTGGTCGGGTCGATGATACCGGCCTTGATCAGGTCCTCGTACTCACCGGTCTCGGCGTTGAAGCCGTTGGCATTCTTTGCTTCCTTGACCTTCTCGACCACCACTGAGCCCTCGCTTCCGGCGTTGTTGGCGATTTGCCGCACCGGTTCCTCCAGGGCCCGGACGACCAGGTTCACACCGTTCTGCTCTTCACCTTCCAGCTCCAGCTTGGCCACGGCCTTGATGCAGCGGACCAGAGCAACACCGCCTCCGGGCACGATCCCTTCCTCGACCGCCGCTCTAGTCGCATTCAAGGCGTCCTCCACGCGGGCCTTTTTCTCTTTCATCTCCGGCTCGGTGGCCGCGCCCACATTGATCACAGCCACACCGCCGATCAGCTTGGCGAGTCTTTCCTGCAGCTTTTCCCGGTCGTAGTCGGACGTGGTGTCGTCGATCTGGGCCCGAATCTGCTTCACGCGCCCCTCGAGGTCCTTGCGGGTGCCGCCGCCGTCCACGATCGTGGTGTTGTCCTTGTCTATGGTCACGGTCTTGGCGGTTCCCAGGTCGTTCAGCGTGATGTTCTCCAGCTTCACACCCAGGTCTTCAGAGACCACCTTTCCGCCCGTGAGGATCGCGATGTCCTCGAGCATGGCCTTCCTGCGGTCGCCGAAACCAGGGGCCTTGACCGCGGCGCACTGCAGGGTGCCCCGAAGCCGGTTCACCACCAGGGTGGCCAGGGCCTCGCCTTCCACGTCTTCCGCCACGATCATCAAGGGCCGGTTCATCTTGGCGATCTGCTCCAGGATGGGAATCAGGTCCTTCATGTTGCTGATCTTCTTCTCGTGGAGCAGAATGTAGGGCTCGCTCAGGGTCGTGGTCATCTTTTCGGCGTCGGTCACAAAGTAGGGAGAGAGATAGCCCCGGTCGAACTGCATGCCCTCGACCACCTCCAGGGTGGTCTCCATGCTCTTGGCTTCCTCGACCGTAATTACGCCTTCTTTGCCCACCTTGTTCATGGCTTCGGCGATGATGTTTCCGATGGTGGTGTCGTTATTGGCCGAGATGGTGCCCACCTGGGCGATCTCTTCCTGGTCCTTGGTGGGTTTGGAGATCTTCTGCAGCTCTTGCACGGCGGCCTCCACGGCCTTTTCTATGCCCCGCTTGATGGCCATGGGATTAACTCCGGCCGCCACGAGCTTGGATCCCTCTTTGTAAATGGACTGGGCCAGGACCGTGGCTGTCGTGGTCCCGTCACCGGCCACGTCCGAGGTCTTGGAAGCCACTTCCTTCACCATCTGGGCTCCCATATTCTGGAACTTGTCCTCGATCTCGATTTCCTTGGCCACGGTAACGCCGTCCTTGGTGATGGTGGGCGAACCGAAGCTCTTTTCCAACACCACATTGCGGCCCCTGGGTCCGAGTGTCACCCTGACTGCGTCCGCAAGGGTGTCCACGCCATATAACATGGCTTCCCTGGCCTTCACACTGTACTTTATCTCTTTAGCCATTCCTGTTCTCCTCCTCCTTCGAAAGGGTTATTACTATTGATCGCAAGCCACGCGGCGGAACTACTCCACGATGGCGATGATGTCGTCCTCTCGCATGATCAGGTGTTCTTCACCATCAATCTTGATGTCGGTGCCGGCATACTTACCAAAAAGGACGCGATCCCCCTCCTTCACCTCCAGCGGTTGCTGCTGGCCGTTGTCCAGGGTTTTCCCTGAGCCGACCGCCAGGACTTTACCCTCAATGGGCTTTTCCTTTGCGCTGTCGGGGATTATGATTCCCCCCTTGGTCGTATCTTCCTCTTCCACTCGCTTTACAATGACACGATCATGCAACGGTTTAATCTTCATACTCCTCTTTCCCTCCCATTCTAATTTGACATTGAATCGTTATACGCTCATCGCATAATTCCTGCCCTCTATTCCAAACCCATAAACCGACTCCATGGAAAGAGAGTCTGTTCTCTTTCTCCAGGACCCCTGACGCAAGAGACGGGATGAATATCGCCGGCTACGAATGCCGGTTTGACCGGTCCGCCGGCGCGGCTGTAATCCAGGGAACGGACCCATCATTGAAAACTGGGAAAAAGTAATCCCCAGAATCCGGATGTCAAGGGTTTCGCGAACATTTTTTGGGGAATCAACAGGATTGACCCGTGTGCCAGACAAGGGTGCGCTGAAGCCCCTCCTGCAGGGAAACCCGGAAACGCCATCCCATAACGCGTTCCGCCCGCTGCACCTGCAGACGGCTGCGGGGAATATCCCCGGGCCTGGCCGGCCCGGGTTCAGGGTGCGCCAGGGTGTCCGGAATCGAGGGACGCACCCGCCTGGCCTCTTCATACACGGCTCGGTAGAGTTCCGCCGTCTTCGTGCCCTCGCCGGTGCCGATGTTCAGGACCTCACCGCTCCCCTGCTCCAGGGCCGCCAGATTGGCTGCGACTACATCCTCCACATAGGTGTAGTCTCTAACCATGCCTGCGTCGTCATCAGGGAAGTGGTTCAGAACAGAGGGCCGTTCATTCATGAGGTTGTCCATGAAGATGCTCACCACCCCCGCCTCACCGTGGGGAACCTGGCGAGGGCCGTAGACGTTGGCGTATCGAAGCACTGTGAAATCCAGCCTGTGCTGATGCCGGTAGGTTGCCAGATAACATTCCGAGGCGTACTTGGCCACGGCATATGGAGAGAGAGGTTGCGGAGGACAGCTCTCGGACGTGGGGTATTCCTCTGCGTCTCCATAAACCGCACCGCCCGAAGAGATGAAGATCACTTTTTCCACGCCGTTCCGCACCGCCGACTCCAGCAGGTTGAGAAACCCGCAAAGATTGATGTCCGCGTCATGGACCGGGTCGGAAACCGACAAAGGGACGCTCGCCTGGGCTGCATGATGATTGAGGATGCGGGGACGCTCGCGCTGAAAAATCCGGTCCATCTCCTCGGACCGAATGTCTTCGTGGTAAAAAACGGCCCTCTCATTGAGATTTTCCCGGCGCCCGGTGGAGAGATCGTCCACCACGGACACCCGGTGCCCCTGCCGAAGATATCCGTCCACCACGTGCGAGCCTATAAACCCGGCCCCTCCAGTCACGAGAATATTCATGGCTTCTCCTAGCTTCCCTTTAACCGATGACTTGCTCGAATGCACTCTTACCACCCTTTCCAGCCGAACGCCACCCTGAAAAGTGCCTGAAGTGAACCAAAAGGGCCCGCCCCCGCATTTCGCATTGCAGTGGACAGGCTTCTGCGTTATGTTTCTAAGTTTATGCGGCTTAGCTCGGCGAGAGCGAGGAGGCCCACCGGAGACCACCTCATGACACCTCAACGCGGCAACATCCTGGATCGCATAGGCTGGACCCCACTGGTTCCCATCCGCCGGCTGAATCCGAACCCCAACGTGGAAATTCTTGCCAAGCTGGAGTCGTTCAACCCCGGCGGCTCGGTCAAGGACCGCGCCGCCCTTTTCATGATCGAGGAGGCGGAGAAGACCGGCGAGCTTCAGCCGGGGAAAATCATTCTCGAGGCCACCAGTGGTAACACGGGGATCGGCCTTGCCCTGGTGGCGGCGGTCAAGGGGTATCGTATCCTTCTCGTGATGTCGGAAAGCGTCAGTGACGAGCGGAAGAAGATTCTAAAGGCCATGGGGGCGGACCTCGAGTTCACGCCGGAGCACCTGTCCACGGACGGGGCCATCGAATACGTATACAACCTCGCCCGAAGCGAGCCGGACACCTACTGGCTGGCTGACCAGTTCAACAACCCGTCCAATTGGAAGTCCCACTATCACTACACTTCCCGAGAAATATGGAAGGACACCGGAGGGGAGCTCAACGCGGTGGTGGCCTCCATGGGGACCACAGGGACCTTGATGGGGCTGTCCAGGCGTTTTCGGGAGCTCGACCCGGACGTGGAAATCATCGGCGTGGAACCCTACATGGGGCACAAGATCCAGGGCCTGAAGAACATGAAGGAGTCCTATCGTCCGGGGATCTTCGACAAAGGCCTGGCCCATAGGATCATCAATATAGACGACGAGGTGGCTTACGAGATCACGCGGCGACTGGCCCGGGAGGAAGGAATATTCGTTGGAATGAGTTCCGGGGCGGCCCTTGCAGTGGCCTTAAATGCGGCGGCGGAGATGGACCACGGCAGAATCGTGGTCATCCTTCCGGACGGCGGTGAACGCTACCTCAGCACGCCCTTGTTCGTGGACAAAAAAAAGTCCCGCCTCATGCTGTACAACACCATGACCCGCTCCAAAGAGGGATTCGTCCCCTTGGAAGAAAACCGGGTTTCCATGTATGCCTGCGGACCCACCCTGTGCGAGCATATCCGCATGGGCCACTGCCGGCGCCTGGTTCTGGTCGACCTGATCCATCGCTACCTGGCCTTTCGGGGCTACGACGTAAGGCTCGTCATGAATGTCACCGACCTGGACGAGCGCACCATTCAGGGGGCCCTGCAGGAGAAAGTCTCTCTCGAGGCCTTCACCGACCGTTACTTTCAGGCCTTTATGGAGGACCTGGACGCCCTGAACATACAAAGGGCCACCGTGATCCCGCGGGCACGGGAGCACGTGGATGAAATGATCCACCTTGCGGAGCGCCTCGTGGAAAAGGGCTACGCCTATGAGAAATTCCGATCCATCTACTTTGACATCTCCCGATTTAGACCCTATGGAATGCTTTCAAGGATTGATTTAGACAAGATACAGCTGGGCAAAACCGTTGACCTGGAGCAATACGAAAAGGCAAATCCCCGCGATTTCACGCTTTTGCGCAGAAGCACCCTTCAGGAACTAAAGGAAGGGCTTTTTTATGAAACCCGTTGGGGAAAGATTCTCCCCAGCTGGCACCTGGAATGCCCGGCCATGGCCCTGAAGTATTTGGGACCGACCTATGACATTCATGCCAGCGGAATCGAGCTTCTCTTTCCGCATCATGAAAACACCATCGCCATCAGTCAGTCCGCCACGGGCAAGCCCCCGGCCCGATACTGGCTGCACAACGAAAGCGTGGTCCAGAGCGGAGTGCGGGGCCAAGAGGAAACCCAGGTGGACTTCACCCTGCGACAGATCCGGGACAAGGGGTTCACAGGCCGGGAGGTTCGTTACTGGCTCATCAGCCACCACTATCGCAAACCCGTCACCTTTTCCTGGAGAAAGCTGGAGACCGCCCGCAAGACCCTGGCCAAGCTGGACACCTTCGTCAAGAAGCTCTTCAAGAGCCGGGGAGGCCCCTCCTACCCGGAGATGGACCAACGGATCTATGATTTCCGCCGCAGCTCTCTGGACGGCCTGGACGATGATCTGAACGTGGCCCAGGCCCTGGCCGCCCTGTTCCGGTTCATTCGAAGGATAAATCGAATCATGGACCGCACGGGGCTCTCCGCCGAAGACCGTGACAAGGTGCTGGAAGCCCTGGGAGCGGCCAACTCGGTGTTGGGGGTGTTGAACCTGGAGGCGGAAAGGCCGGACGAGCAAGTGCAGGCCCTGGTAGATCAACGGGAAGAGGCACGCAGGGACAAGGACTGGGAAACGGCCGATCACATCCGCGACAAGCTCCGCGCCATGGGCGTGGAGGTGATCGACACCAAGGAAGGACCGGCTGTCAAGCGCTGACCGGTCCTCTTCGAGCGCTCAATGGTTGACGAACTCGTAAAAACCGTATCTTCCCGCAAACAAGCAGACTCCAAAAAAGGGGGCGGCCGCCTAAGGCGGCTTCTGAAGGCGGGGTTGGTGTTGCTGCTCCTCCTCCTGGTGGGGGCGGGGATCTTCAACCGGCCGCTGGCAAGGCTCTACCATGTGATCACCCTGTTTGACCCGGAGGTGGTGGTGGAGAACTTCCGCAACATGGACCGGATGTTCGATCACCGGGTGATAAGACGGGGCGGGTCGCCTCACGTGTTCGAGCGGAGCTCGGGGACATTGCCTCGGATCTACACCTTCAACGGACAGGCCGAGCAGGTCGAGGTATTCCTTGATCGGACCCGGACCACCGGTTTAATCGTCATCCACAACGACAAGATAGTCTACGAGGAGTATGATCTGGGCAATACGCCCGCCTCCCAGTGCATCTCATGGTCCATGGGCAAGTCCTTTGTCTCCGCTCTCGTGGGCCTTGCCCTGAAAGAGGGCCACATTCGAGACATACAAGACCCGGTCACGAAGTACGTCCCCCGCCTTAAGGGTTCGGGTTACGAGGGGGTGGCCATCAAACACGTTCTCCAGATGTCCTCCGGAATCCGCTTCGACGAAGATTACTCGGACTTTTTTTCGGACATCAATCGCATGGGACGCGCCATAGCACTGAACCGGTCCCTGGACGACTTTGTCTCCTCCCTGAAAAAGGAACGCGAGCCGGGCACCCGCCACCAGTATGTGAGCATGGACAGCCAGGTCTTGGGCATGGTGCTCAGGGAGGCCACCGGGCAAGACCTCTCCTCCTATCTGGAAGAGAAAATCTGGCGGCGAATCGGAATGGAGTCGGACGCCTTCTGGATTGTGGACGGCGAGGGGATGGAGCTCGCCTTTGGAGGGCTGAACGCGGTCCTGCGCGACTATGCGCGCTTCGGCCTGCTCTACCTTCATGAGGGCCTGTGGAACGACCGGCGAATCGTTCCGGCCGAGTGGGTGCGGGACTCTGTGACCCCGGACGCACCCCACCTTCGGCCCGGTGAAAACCCGGCCTCCAACTCCCCCCTGGGCTACGGTTACCAGTGGTGGATCCCGAAGAACCCGGAAGGGGATTTTCTGGCCATGGGCATCTATGGCCAGTTCATCTATGTTCATCCCGAATACAATGTAGTGATCGCCAAGACCTCCGCCTATGCGGACTACGACATAGACGGAGATGAAAAGGAGATGGAGTCCATTGCGCTGTTTCGAGCCATCGCACGGCACGTGGACACCCAGGCGAAGCCCGAACCGGTTCCTCTTCCGGCCGGGGAGGATCGTCGGCCCCGGGGCCTGCTCATGACGCAAAAACAGTAGTAAAAGATCTTCTTGGCGTCTTTGCGAGAAAACGCGGCCTTTACGAACTCGTCCAACTCATCAGCGCCCGAAATTCGCTTACGGACGGGCACTCCCGAGAATGCGGCCGCTTCGACGCTCCGGCAACATGGGGACCAGGGCCGTTGTGAGCAGGGGAATGAGCCCCACCACGATCAGGACCGGTCGAACCCCGAAGAGGTCCCCGAACTTTCCGATCAAAGGGGCGAGCATCCCTCCGGTGCCGAACGCCAGACCCATCATGAGGCTCGACACCATGGACTTGCCCCTGGGCGCCATTTCCTGGGCCATGAGCACACCCAGGGGCAGGGTCGCCAGTACCAGGAATCCTGCCAAAAAGGCGCCCACGTGGACCCAGCCGCCGGCCGCGCTGAGCATGAAAAGAAAGGCGGGCGTGGACAGACTGTGGGTGAGGTAGAAAATCTTCCGGAACCCCATCCTGTCCGAAAGGTGGCCGGCCACGATCCCGCTGACGGCGCCGCCCACCGTGAACAGGGACACCATGGAACCCACCGAGACCAGGGAGTGCCCCTCGCTTGCGAAGAGCACGGGCAGGAAGGTGATGAAGGACTGCCCCGTGCAGGAGCGCAGGACCATAATGAACCAAAGCACCACCATGGGACGCCACACCCCGCTGAAGGCGTCCTGCATGGATCCGAGAAATCCCAGCTCCCTCAAGCCCTCCCCCCGTGGAGGAGGCAGCACCCTCAGCAGGTAGACCAGCACGGCCAACCCCAGCCCTATGACCCAGGGCATAGCAGCCAGGCCGAACATCCCCACATACCAGGCGATGAAGATAGGTCCCACTCCGAAGGAGAGGGTGCCGCCCGTATTGAACAGGGACATGGAAAGGCCGGGCTTGCGGCCCGCATAGTCCGGCACCATACCCGCGCAGGTGGGATGAAACATGGAGGAGCCTATGGAAGCCATGGCCACGAACAGGAGCAGTACCCGGAAACCAGGGGCCACGCCTGTGAGCGGAACGAACAGAAAGACCAGGGACAGCCCGCCCAGGACAAAGAGGCGGGTCTGGTAACGGTCCGCAAAGTAGCCGGTCAAGGGCTGGACTATGAAGGCCAGAACCCGGCTGACCCCTGTGACCAGACCCGCCTGGGCCAGGGTCAAGGCGAACTTGTCCACGAACAGGGGCAGGAGTGGAATGATGAACGAGCTGAAAAAGTCTCCGGTGAAGTGCACCAGGGTGATGGCAAAGATCACCCGCCCGTTGGAATGCTGCTGGGCCATCGCTTTGGAAAGACCTCCTTTGGCAGCGGCCGGATCTTCAGCTTGCAATTGCTTCCACTATTTCAAATCGACGCGTCATGACTTCAAAAGGTACTTCCCGCTCGATTTCTACATTGTTGGCCTCAAGGAGTGCTGGAATCATCTTTCTAAGCTTTGTGATCAGCTCTTCCATGGTGGCTTCTTCGGTCACAAGGCCCGGAACATCATCGCTTGTGGCGACCCATACTTTAGCCTCATTGTCCCACTCAGCCCTTATAAAATAGGGTTTGGATATCATGATATATTCCTTTTAATGGATTGAGGGATTACGAAGTAAAAGTGATTAAGAAAAGGCAGTGGCGTGCTCAGGGACGTTGTTGGCTTTGTTGACTTGCTTTCTTTCGTGTTGTCCGCATGACTGGGGCCGCCGGGGAAGCCGGGTGTGCGGGATCAGCTAAGGCTGAATAAGCAAACCCTCCTGCTTGATTTTCAAGAAAAATTGGGGTGGATCCTGTTCCACTTCTTGTCTGGAAAAAGGATGGATCTCAAGACGTAAGTCTACTTTTATTCTGTATTTGCTGATCTTTTTTATGTCATAGTATCTTATTCCCTGAAAATCACTCGATACTACGGCCAAGTCTATGTCGCTGTCTTTTTCTGGCAGCTCTTGGGCAACCGAGCCGAACAGGTATGCTTCAGAGACATCAATCCCAGCCTCACGTAAGGAATCAATAAACAACTTGGCTTTTTTTATTGATATATCTTTTGTAACAGCCATTCTCTGATCTCCTTGATCCGGGCAAAATTTTCAGCTGCGAATCCTCTGGTGCACATCCTGTAAAACCTTAATTTGTCATCAGGATATCTTATCGATATATTAAAAGTATTCACTGAATCAAGGAACTCCATTGTATCTTCATCCATATCCAGATCGACATACTTGCTTAATCTTACTAGATCGTGAGTGCGAGGAGGAAAATCGGTTTTACACTTTACATAAAGAGCCTTCAAGGTTTTTTCCAAAACCAGATGAGCAATAAATAAACACCAGTCATACTTAGCATTTGCGAAAAGAGACTCAGCAACGTCAAGGTCGTGCTCAGCTGAATCGAGCCAATATTTAATATGCTTATGCATTCGCTTAAAAGAATTAAAGATCATTCAGTGTAACCAATAGGGAACGCACCGCCCCCCGTGTCAGGGTAACCGGGCGCGGGAAGCGGGCCGGAGTGGCGCATTGAGGGCATTCACCTTTTTTACCGCCCCATCAGTTTTTCAGCATCGGCCAAATCCAGTGTTCGACCGGTGGAGCATTCCCAATGCTTCAATTGGCAAACGAAGCCTTTTTCTCCTGTCCTGTAAAGCAGCGATATTTCCCAGGCTGAAATGACGGATATATGCAGCTTGTCAGCATGGAGGAATATTGTTTTTTTTCGCTTCCTCAGACAGCTTGCTCTGGTCTGAAGCAAGCCGGACAGCCGTATGTGTATCAAGTAAAATCATCTCAATTCTTCCGGCCGGTCGGAATCCGGGAGAGGCTCAGTGGGATCACCGACAAAACAAGCCCCTTCCAGCATCGGATCCATTTCAAAAGGATCGTTTTTCTTCTGGGGAATAATTTTAACAATTGTTTTGTTGCCACGGACAATCAGAATCGATTGACCTGTTTTTTCAATTTGTTCAATGAGTTGTTTCAGATTACCATCCATAACTGAGTTGATGTTAATTACATTTTCAGAAGCTTCCATTCCCGCCTCCTTTATGCTGATTCCATACTATTATGCCCGGTGAATGGATTTCATAAAACCAGCGCACAATAATACCCCCGACAAACATTTTTAGCAACCCAAATGGGGGCGGCTCGTCCAGCCACAGCTTGCGCATCACCTTTCCCCCCCAGCCCGGACCGCTTCAGGGCCACCGGCAGAACCTGCCACACCAACTCCTTCACCCACGGCTCCCGGCCAATGTGCTGCGGTATTCCTGCCGGATACGCGCCACATCGTTTCCCACCAGGCGGTTCACCTCTTCGGGCATGGTCATATCCCCGGAACACAGGCTATTCACTAACCACTTTATATTGTGATGGTTTTCTTGTTGACTACCAACAACATCTCCGGCTAATATCTTCGCCGAAAAGCAAGTCCCTATTACGCATTTTGTTTTCAATCATTCGGCATTGTGGTATGCTGCGTCCTCTTTGTATATTAATATTACATTCTCTGTAGCTCTATTCATGAAACTGTTTCACCCTATTTCGGTCGAATCGATCCTAGGCCGAGCCCTGGACAACCGGACACCCGAAGGGGCTTCAAGGGGTCCTGCACAGTAGGCTCAAAGGGAGGGAACGATATTGCGGATGATTAGACGGGTGGGCCTTCTTCTGACGCTCTGCCTCATCTTTGCCTCCCACGCCGGTGCCGGAGACGACACGCTGGTCGTGGCCATGAAGGTCAGCTTCGACTCCCTCTGCCAGACGCGTTCCTCCTCCCGGCAGGCCCTCATCCTCTCCCACCACTGGGCGGACACGCTCGTGTACAGGGGACCACGCCTGAAATCGCCAGGCTCCTCCAGGAGGCCGACCAAGCGGAATCCGAGGAAGAACGAAGAGACCTCCTGTCGCAGGCCCAGCAGCTGATCGCCCTCGAGGCCTTCTGGGCGCCCCTCTACTACGGGCACTCCGTGGCGGCCATGCGCAAGGAGCTCGCCCACCGTCCTTACTACGACGAGGTGGACCGGTACTTCCTGGCGGAGTGGCGAACCGACCCTTGAAACTTTCGACAAGGCGATCATCGAGAAAATGCGGACACGATTCACGCTGAAAATCCGCCCGTGCGATCAACGGATCAACGGTACCCCCATGGAAACGTTTCGAAAAACGGCTGCCTCGCCGAGGTCCTGGGACACAACACCTCCGCCTCCCTGGTGTTCGCGGACAAGCTGGATGCAGGGGAAACCCTGAGATCCCTGGAGGCCAAACCCTCGGTCACGGCTGCCTGGCTTTTCAGGGCAGACGACCGCCTTCTGGCCCGCTACCTGAGGGACGTCGCCGAGGAGGCTCCGTCCCCGCCTCCTCCGCCGAAACAGGACAACCACCGTTTCACAGGGGAACGGCTGATCATCCACCGCCTGATCGTGCTGGACGACCGGAAGATCGGCGGAATCGTCCTCATGTCCGACCTGAAAGGCATGCAGGGCCTTCTGAAGCGAAGCCTGATCACCCACGCGGGCGTCCTTCTCGGCTCCTTCCTGCTCACCTACCTCCTGTCGTCGCGCCTGCGAAACGTCATCTCCGATCCCATCACGGAGCTTGCCGACGTCGCCAAGAGGGTCTCCAAAGACAAAAACTATGCGGTTCGGGTGGTGAAGCACGAGGAGGACGAGATCGGATCCCTGTTCGACGCCTTCAACGACATGCTCGAGAAGGTCCACAGGCGGGATACCGAGCTCGTCGACGCCAAGCAGAAAACAGAGGCCTCTGCGGAGGAGGCGGTGGATCTGCTGGCCACCATGGAGCAGGTCAACCTGGAGCTGGAACGGGAGGTCCGCGAGCGAAAGCGGATCTCCATTCAATAGGTGCTTCTCCTGCCTGTTTTTTGCCTATTAATTCAGGCTGTACGACGACAAAAAAAGGCCTACAGCAATTCTGCCGCAGGCCCTTCACAACCCACCCCGGCCGGATTCCGGCGTGGGCGAATAGATAGTCCCCGAAACGAAACCAAGGCTCGAGGCTGTTCAGGAAAGCCGGGTGATCCCGGGGCGTTTCTTCCAGGAGCGCCAGTCGGATCTCCTCGGCGCGTTCAGGCGTTAACTCAAAGCCCGGCGGAGCGGGAGGCCGTCCCCCATGTCCACTTGACAAACAACCGAGCATTCACCTAACATTTAACCCGTCAAAAGCCTGGAATTTGGAATCCGGGTTTTTGCCGTGTAAATGCCCTTTGTAAAGCTCCGTGCCCTGTAGGAGGGAGCTGTGCTCCCGATCGACCTGTGATCGGGACTACAAGTCCCTCCTACAGGGTACCTCAGGCCTTTTCATTCACGGAGGCGGTCTAGTATGGTGCGGCCATGGGCCTTTGCTCTACTCAACAATTAAACAACGTCCTTGTTGTCCCTTACCCTGCGTTCTATGTTAGAAGAAGCCTTTATCTTAGGAGTTTTACGCGGGACGGCCGCTTATCCGGATCCGAATAGGCCGGGTGCCCTGGCCTTGCCCTGTTCGTTGAGGGCTTCCATGACCCGCTGGACCACAAAGTAGCGCATGGAGGTGTTTTGACCTCGCCGGCCAGTTCGATTAACCGGGTGGGCAACCTCATACTGCTGAATATGCGCTCCTAGTTCAGTGTCCGGTAAACAACATCCCATTCCGTAACCACTGCGACGGCGTGCGCTCCTTCCGTTGCCCTGCATGGGTCTTTTTCGAACGTCATACCGATCACATTTGCGCGGCCCTCAAGGAGCCCTTCGGAACGTCAAGTTTTGTACCTGATCCCTTATTGTACCATTTTCAAGAATTCTTCCACTGAGAGTTCTGCATCCCGAATCAGATTTCTCAGTGTGCCCTTTTTTACATCCTTGCCCTTGTGAACCGGGATAGACGGCGTGGCATCAGAACCCTCTTTCTCCATGATAACGTGGCTACCCTTTCGTCGAGCGACGTGCCAACCGGCCCGTTTGAACGCACGCACGACCTCATCGCCCGAGTAGGAGCCGAGCCGTGTCATCCGACAGCCACTTCAAAGATCTGTTCATCCTGCCCACAGGGACGGGCTCGTTCGTTCAGAACTTCAAGACACCCCTCAATGGCCTCCTTAATGTTAGAGATGGCCTCTTCAGCCGTATCACCCTGGGAATGGCATCCGGGAAGGGCAGGGCAACTTACATTGAAGCCGCCATCTTCGGCATCTGGCCTTAATATAACCTTGAATTTCATTATTTTAACCTCCAATGGACTTGCAGTCGATCCGGATGATATCCTGCCTGCCCGGCACCCAGGGTTTCTTTTTTTGGCTCATCGCGGATTAGTGTGAAAGCCTCCGAATTCCGCTAGGACTCGGAGTTTGAAATTGTCGAAATTCCTGTATCCAAAAG
>CAZQCK010000052.1:0-21045 GCA_964591925.1 uncultured Desulfobacterales bacterium | reverse complement strand
AAGCACCCTCTTCCTTGCATCTTCGGCAAACTCGACAATCGCTCAATTCAGGTTGTACACTGTATACCGGATGCCGCGCACGATCACCTTGGTACGCGGGCGTTGCCCGCACGTTAATCGGCCGCTGGGCCCTTTTGGCCCCGGGCTTCCGTGCACAAAGACCCTGCACCGGCATTCCCGACAGGCCCGGCCCGAAGCGCCGGGGACCCTTGGGCAGAAGGCTCGACATGCCTGGAACGGGTCAAGTTCCGGATGACGCGAGTCAGAACAGCCTTGCAGACCTCCGTGTCCTCGGCGGACACCCCCTGCAGGGCCTCTTCCAGGGTCTTTCGAGTATAGTGCACCAGGGCCTGCTGAAACTCCCGCCCCTTGCGGGTCAGGTAAATGAGCTTATTGCGCTGGTCCACCCGGTCCGGAATGCGCACCACCAGGTCCCGCTTCTCCATGCCATGGAGGATGCGCGTGATTCCGGTCTTGTCCTTGTGGGCGACCTCGGCCAGCTCCCTCTGGGACTGGCCTTCCCGATTCCATAGATTCACGAGAACCCGCCACTGCTCCACGGTGATGTCGAAGCCGCCCGCCTCGAAGTTCTGCTGCAGCCGGTTGATCAGTGCACGCTCGGCCCAGTGAACAATGGTGCCGAAAGAACGGTCGATGTCGTACTTGGGGTAGTTTTCCATATTAGATGACCATTCAACTTTTTGGTTAAAGAGGAATTTGTGCCGATTCCAAGGCGTTCTACAGGAATCCAACCGAAGCGCGATTGATAGATTTGACTATAAGTTGAAGGGCATGAAGCACATAGCCCTGAAAAACGCGGTGGGCCGCATCCGGGTTTTACTCTATTTTCTCATTGAACACAGCCCTGAAATTCATTGTAGGTGCAACCATAAAACCTGTCAACCCCCACTGTCAACCCCCAATTGACTGCGGCTTGAACCAGGCGATTCCGGGGGATGATCGCAGTTCACGCCTGTTCCTGTTCTTGAAGAAAGCCCAGGACCGCCTCGGCAAAGGCCTCGGGCATGTGGTCCACCATGGGCACCCCGCCTCCTTTCAGCACGGCGGTGCGGCTCCCCGGAACTGCCCTGGACAGAGGCCCCATTCTAGGGAAAGAAAAAGGGTCCTCTGAACCGGCCAGGACCAGCGTGGGCGCTTGAATTCGAGGCGCTTTGGTCTCCATCGCATACGCGCTCACCGCCCGATGGCCCTCCTCCGCCCGGTCCCCCGCCTTGAGGGCGTCCAGAACGAAGCGATAAGCCAAGTCTGGTCTGTCCGGGGGGTAATAGGGCCGCCTCGCGGCCCAGAGATCAGGAAGGTGCGCCCCGTCCGGGCGAAAGGCGGCGCTGTCCACCAGGGGTCGTCCCTTTCGCCTGGCACGGTCCTCGGCGTCCACATAAGGGCAGGAGGAGAGCACCAGCCTGTCCACTCGCTCCGGGTACACGGCGGCCACCTCCACGGCGATCACACCCCCTGTGTGATGTCCCACCAGGCCGGCGCGCCGAATGTCCAGGGCGTCCATAAAACGAATCACTCCCAGGGCGTAGCGCTCGATGGATCCGGTCTCCTGCAGCCGGTACGAATCGCCGTAGCCCACTGTGTCCATGGCCAGGGCTCGAAAATGCCTTCCGAGCAGGGGAAGGACGTCCCGGTACTCGTCCCAGGACCTGGGTGTCTGGTGAAGAAGAAGGACCGGCGGGCCGGCCCCGGACTCGGCGTAATGGATCCGGCCTTCCGGAGTCTCGACAAACCCACGATGCACTTCGCTCTCATTCATGTTTTCTCCTTGCCTGCGCGAAGGGCCGGGGCCCCGATGAGGGAGCCGATCACCTCGTGAATAGATCCCAACTCCTGCTCACGCAGAAAGCCCTCCAGGCCTTCGATCACTTCCAGAGTGATTCGCGGGTTCACAAAGTTCCACGTCCCCACTTGCACGGCCGTAGCCCCTACGATCAGAAACGCCAGGGCGTCCTCCACCGAGGTGATTCCTCCGATCCCCACCACCGGGATGTCCACCTCACACACCACCTGATGAACCAGGTGAAGGGCGATCGGCCCGATCGCCGGACCGGCCAGTCCTCCGGTCAGGTTTCTTCCCAGCCTGGAGCGGCGCGTTCGGACATCCACGGCCATGCCCGCAGGGGCATTTATCAGGCTCACCGCGTCCGCACCGGCCTTCTGGCAGGCAGCGGCCACGGCTTGAATGTCGGTAACCATAGGTGCAAGCTTCAATATAAGCGCTTTGTCCGTGTGGTCACGGACACGACCGGCGAGCGTCTCCACCACAAAGGGGTCTGTTCCGAAGTGAGCCCCGCCGCGCTCCACGTTCGGGCAGGAAACATTCACCTCGATGGCGTCCACAAGCGCTTCCCGGTCCAGAATCGACGCGACCTGTACGTATTCGTCAAAGGATTCGCCGCCTATGCTCGCGATCAGTTTCGTGTCCAGTCCTTCGAAAAAGGGGAGCTTTTCGCGAATGAACGCCTCCACCCCCACATTCTGAAGCCCGATGCTGGCCAGCATTGCAGACGACACCTCAATAGACCGGTGGGGAGGGCTGCCCAGACGCGGTGCCCGGGTCAGGGTCTTGACCACGACCGCGCCCAGGCGACTCAGGTCCAGAAAGGGTGCATATTCCTTACCGTACCCAAAGGTCCCTGACGCGGGCATCACCGGGTTCTTGAGGCAAAGCCCCCCGATCCGCACTGTAAGGTCAGGCACACCAGGCATTCCAGTCCACCTCCTGAAGGTCGTACACCGGGCCGTCCCGGCAGATCAGCGAATGAACGGCCCCATGCTTTTCGTCGAACTGCAGCCCCGGCTTAGGCCATGCCGGTCTGCGCTGAAGCACTTCCGGCCGCAGGGGAACCGCGCAAGTCAGGCATGCCCCGAAACCGCACCCCATGTGGGCTTCGAGCGCGGCCTGGCCTTCAACACCGAGCGCCCCCACTAGAACGGCCAGCTCCCGCAGCATGTGGTCGGGCCCGCAGGCGTAGACAATAAAGCGCCCGCCCAGCCGTCCGGTCTCGACGAGGCGGCTCAACAGGTCCGGTGCCCGCCCCTGAAAACCTTCGCTCCCGTCGTCTGTATAAACATGAAGGGTCCCCAGCTCGGACAAGCGCTTGCGGAGGAAAACCCGCTCCTTATACCGGGCCCCCATGATCACGTGAAGCTTCTCCGGAGGAAGTGACTCCCGCAGGGCCTCTCCCAGGGCAAATAGTGGGGCGATGCCTATGCCGCGGGCCACGAGAACGGCCGGCCGGCCGCTGTCTGGATCGAATCCGTTACCCAGAGGGCCGATAACGTCCAGCCGCTCGCCCGGGGCCCTGGAGCAAAGCCAGTCGGTGGCCGGCCCCACAGCCCGGACAAGGAGTTCCAGCCGGGCGCCTTGACTTTCTCTGCAAATGCGATGAACACTGAAGGGACGACGAAGGAGCGGGGAGGTCGACCCCCCGCATCGGATCGAGTAGAACTGTCCCGGCCTGGGAAGGACCGCTCCCTGAGGAAGGGCGAAAACGATTCGGGAGATGCCCCGGGCCACCCTCTCGATCTCTTCGATGAAAAGGTCCATGCGCTCCGTTTCCACTGAAGTCATTTCTTCCATCCATCCACGAACGAGCCGGCCGTTCCTCGATTGGCCCATACCAGGCGGTCCGGGTCCAGCCGGTCCCGCAGGCTCAGTGCCCCCTCAGGGCACACGCCCACGCAGAAGCCACAGCTCCAGCAACGATCACCATCGACCTCCACACCCCCGCCTTCCCCGACGCGAAGCGCCCCGTAGATGCAGCCCCGAACACAGGTCCCGCAGCCGGTGCAGGCCGGGAGGTCGGCCACCGGAATGTACGGTGAATCCGGTGGCATCGAGTAAGGATGCGCCTCCCGTGCCCCCAGATCAGAGGCGGTTTCTATTAGTGGAAACACCCGTCCGATGAACTCCTCGGGGGTCTGGTATCCCTTCTCCTCCATCCATTGCCTCAGCCCCCGGTGAATCCTCTCCATCAACGCGGCCCCTTCGAAATAGAGGGCCGAGCCCACTCCCACGAGCGGACACCCCACGAGCAGATACTGAAGGGCGTCCCGGTGGTTCGAGATCCCCCCCACCCCGATCACGGGCAGGCTGGAAGCCCGTCGAATACGCACCACCCGCGCCAGGGACATGGGCAGAAAGGCCCGGCCCGGAGCGTAGCCGCAGACGGCGGGCGCACCGAACGGGACTTCGCGCTCCACGTCCACCACCAGCCCTCCCGGGGCGTTGTGCGCCGTGACAAACGCTGCCCCCGCCCCTTCCAAGGCGGCCACGGCAGGCTCCAGAGGTTCCACTGTAGGTCCGATCTTCACCCCCACCGGAACGCCGGCGCCTTTGCATACCCGCTCCAGAATCCGGACGGCCGCCCCGAACCCCTGCTCGAAGGTGCGGGAGACATGGGGGCAGGAAAAGTTGAGCTCCAGCATGGCCGCGCCCGCTTCCTCCAGACGGCCCGCGGTTTCGGCCCAAAGCTCGAGCCCACCGGGTTCCTCGAAAAAGCTCGCCACGAGCACCACCGAGGACGCCCTGCAGAGCTCGGCCATCCGTGAGACCCGTCCGGTCCAGGCGTCCAAGCCCTCTACGTGAGGTGCGGCCAGGGAGTACAGTGCTTTGCCCTCTCGAAACGCTTTTCCCAGAAGGTTCAGCGGGAACTGGTAAGGCCGCACGCGGACCTTGTGCGCAGGGTTGGAGGTGAAGGTCTTGGTCACGAGCCCACCCAGAGGCCCTTCGCACAACCGGCGAACCATCTCCAAGTCCGCCGTGCACTCGGAGGACGACACCAGGACGGGGCTTCGAAACCTCACGCCCGCCACTGTAGTGCCCGGCTCCGGTTCCTTTGCCGTCACATGCGCCTCCTTTCCCTCTTTTCTCTCGCAAAGACACCGGGATCGCCGAGGAATGGACAAACCCCTTGATCAGTAGTACTTCCTCCAGAACTCGGGGTCGGACTTCTCCTTCCAGTACTCGCCGAACTTCTCCTCGAAGAAGGGCTCTAGCCTGGCGAACCATCGCCCCAGGCGTCCTCGGCGGGGAGTCTCTTCGAAAATGTCCTCCAGGAACGTCCTGATCTCGGCGATCTTGTCCTTGGGCACATAAGCCCGGGCTCCTCCCTTGAGGGAGCGGACCAGGTTGTCGGGGCTGAGGGCGTGGGCCGTGAGCATTAGGGCTGGAACGCCCTTTTCATTGGCGAGGGCCAGAAGATCGTAGCCCCGAACGCCCATGATGTCCAGGATCGCCGCGTCGTATTGGTTCGCCTCCAGAAGGCCCCTGGCGGCCTCGTAAGTATCCGCCCGGTCCAGGACGCAGTCGTCCAGAGTCTCCTCGAGGGAGCCCAGAATATCGGGCTCGTCGTCCACGATGAGCAGCCGTCTGCCTCGAAGTATGTCAGTGTCGCTTTTCATGGAATGCCTCCGCTCCTACCCCTGCCCTTCGATCTCGATGTACCTGGTCTTTTTCTTCTCACGGGGCAGGCTCTCCGGGGGCACCCACTCCAGCTCGGGTGCGATCCTCAGCTCCTGGCGGAAATGTGCCATGAGTTCGCCTTCAAGATCGCCCAGCTCCTGCTCGGAGACGCCCCGGCCGAACTCCAGCCGCACCCTCAGCGGCGGCTCCACCACCGGCCCCGAATTCTTCACTCTAATCCGGAAGTGGCCGGTAACCCTGGGCTGAAACGAAAGTATCGCCCCTCTGATCGCCTCGGGGTAGACATTTACGCCCTTGACGATGAGCATGTCGTCGGCCCGCCCGACGATGCGGAAAATCTTTCCCGGCATGCCGCAGGCGCAGGGCTTGGTCGATATCTCCAACACGTCTCCAAGGGCGTAGCGCATGAACGGGCCGCCCTCCCAGTCGAGGAAGGTGAACACCATCTCCCCCCGGGCGCCGTCGTGGAGCTCTACGCGCTCCTTGGTCTTTGGGTCCACCAGCTCCAGCAGGCAGTGGTCCTCGCTGACGAAGTGCATCCCCGTGTACCTCTCGGGTGGCTCGTCGCAGGATATCCCGTGAAACGCGTGCCCTCCGCCTGTATGATCGAACACCCTGGCCCCGAACCCCTCTGCGAGCACCTTTCGCACCTCGGGGTTCCCCCCTCCGGGCTCGCCCGCACAGAAGAACCACCTGAGGCCCAGGTCCCTGGCGTCCATGCCGGCGAGGTCGGGGCACCGCTCTATCATGTACTGCCCGAAGGACGGCGTGGCGATGATGGCAACCGGGTCGGTGAGCCGGATGAAATCGATCACCCGGCGCGTTCCGCCTTCGATCCCCACCGGGACCACGCACGCCCCCATATGCTGGATTCCTTCGGAGAGAGGCAGCCCGCCGGTGAACATGCTCAGGGACAAGGCCTGGATCATCACGTCCCCGGGCCGTATCCCGGCGCGCCAGTACTTCCGGGCGTGCATCTCGTTCACCACGCCCACGTCGTGCCTGGTCAGAGTGTACAGGGTGGGCGTCCCGGTGGTCCCGGAGGTGGAGTTGATGCGTACGATCTTCTCCCTCGGAGCGCAGGCCAGCAACTCGAAGGGGTTCCCGCAGCGTTCGAGGGATTCCTCCTGTGCCCGGCGGTGCTCGTCCTTGGTCATCACCGGAATGCGGGCGAAGTCCTCGAGGCTCTTGATGTCCTCCGGCCGTGCCCCGACGTCCTCGAACTTCTTCCGGTAGACCGGGCTGTTCTTTACGTTGTAGGCCACCTGCTTCTGCAGCCGCCTCAGCTGAAGCGCGCGGATCTCCTCCTCGGAGAGTGTTTCAACACGCTCGTTCCACAGCTTTCTGTCCTTGTCACGATCCATTCCCGCTTCCCCCTTACGCGTCCGTGCGGAGCGCTGATCGGCTCCGCGACCAAACCGTCCTAGGGCTCACAGACCTCCAGAAGAAGTCCCTCCGTGGAGTCCGATTCGAAAAAGGCCACCTTTCCATGGCTCCCCGGCCGTGGAAACCCTTCCATGACCCGCGCGCCCGCCGAGGTCCACCTGTCCAGCACGGATGCCATGTCCTCGATCTCGACGGCGATGTGGTTGTATCCGGCTCTCGAGCCCATGACCCGCCGGCCGAAATCACCCCCGCCGGAGGTGTACTGAAGCAGCTCGATACGGATGTTCTCGGCCTGGAGGCTGGCCACCCTCAGGCCGACCTCTTCCATTTCCTTCACCTCGGCCGCCTCGAGCCCCAGCAAATCCTCGAAAAGCAAGAGGCTCCGCTCCAGGTCCTCCACGACGATCCCGATGTGCTCTACACGGCAGCCCCCCATGATCAGCCCTCCCTCAGCTTCCGCGTGGCCTCCTCGTCGAGCTCCAGAGTGCTCTCGTCGATGGCCACGCCGTAATCTTCCCGGGCTGAGCGCACCGAAACGAGCTCGTTTCTCACGTCCTCCTGAACCCGCCCCACAGGCCGCTCCAGGGGATCGCCGTACCCTCCGCCGCCCCCGGCCCGGCTCTTGTAGATCGTGTGCGGCGGGATGCCGCGAATGATCTCTTTGGCCTTGGCCGTTCTCAAGGTGCCGTCGGGGTAGTGGAGCTCCACCCGGTTCGCGCTTCCCGGCCGCCCCCCGAAAAAGCCGAAGGCGCGTGCTTCCTCCTCGATCCCGTCTCCGAAGGCGATACCGGTCACGTTTTCACCGTAGAGCTCGAACTCCGTCTCCACGCCCAGCCCCCCGCGCCAGCGGCCCGCCCCGGCGGAGTCCTGAAGGTACTCGTGCCGGATCAGGAAGTGCGGGTCTTGAATCTCGAACATCTCATAGTCCTGGGCCAGAATGCCCCCGGCGCAGTTGATGAGGCCGATGTGGTCGTACCCGTCCGCCATCCAGGTGCCGCCCGATCCGCCCTTTAGCGCCAGAAACAGAATATCCACGTAGGAGCGGTCCTTCCGCGGATCCCAGCCCGTCACGGTGAAGCCCAGGAAGCGGTTCCATCCCGCAGTGACGCGCCGGGGCAGGGCCCCGGAGAGCGCCTTGAGGATGGCGTCCGAGTTGGGTCCGGTGATGCTGTTACCGAAGGTGGTGGCTGCGGGGAACCGGGCGTTGAGGAACGATCCCTCCGGGTTGATGATGTGGATGGGCCTGACGATGCCGTCGTTGTGCGGAATGTCGGGGTTGATCAGCATGAGAAAGGTAAGAAGGACGGCCGACGCAGTGGCGGCATACGGGGCGTTGACAAACCCCTCGGTCTGGGGGGATGAGCCTGTGAAGTCGAAGGTGATCTCATCGCCCTCCACCACCACGTTCAGGTTGATGGTCATCTCCGAGCCCTCGTGGATCCCGTCGTAGTAGACAACGCTCTCCCCTTGGTAAGTGCCGTCGGGAATCTCCCGTATCTCCTTTCTGACCATGCTCTCCGTGACGTCGAACAAATAGGCCACATGGGCGTCGAAGGTCTCCACCCCGTACCGCTCGAGGAGCGCCTTTACCCCCCGCTCCCCCACCACGCAGCCGCCCATCTCCGCCTTGATGTCCTCCTCCACGATGTCGTATCGGATGTTGGCGAAGATGAGATCCCAGACATCCTTTCGAAACCGTCCGGCCTCGTAGACCTTGACCGGCGTGATCCTGAGGGCCTCCTGCCAGACCTCCCGGGCCTCAGGGTTGTACCCGCCGGCGACCGCGCCCCCGATGTCGGCCTGATGCCCCTTGCAAGCCGCCCAGGCCACCAGGTCTCCCTCGTGGAATATCGGCTTGAACACGGCCACGTCGGCGTTCTGGTTCCCGCCCGTGAAGACGTCGTTGTGCAGGATCACGTCGCCGGGATGAATATCGTCGCCGAAGTAGCTCACGATGTACTCGCAGGCCGGCTGAATGGCAAAGGCGAGCACCGGAATGTACTCGGTCTGCTCCAGCATGCGACCCTTCCGGTCATAAAGCCCCGTTACGAAGTCGCGGGCCTCGTTCAGTATGGGGGACCTGGTGGTGCGGAGCAGAGTCAGCCCCATCTCCTCCGTGATCGACTTGAAGCGGCGCTGCAGCACCGAAGCCAGAATCCGGTCGATCTTCTTGCCCATCTCGTTCCTCCCGCCGCCCCCGCATGCCGGGCGGCCTCCGGCGTTTTCAGTGAAACCGCCAGGTACAATAATGTTTCCCGTCGCAAGGACGCGAAGAGCGCAAAAACACCGCGAAGGTCCCGAAGGATCGCACTACGAACCGGCGCTCAGCACGTAGCTCCCGAAGGGATCGCAGGCGAGCGTCCAGCCGGGCGGGACGAAAATGGTCGTGTTCACCTGCTCGATTATGGCCGGCCCGGCCAGCCGGTGTCCATGCCCCATGCGGTTGCCGTCATACACGGGCACACTCGCGTAGCCCCACTCATCGGGAAGGAACACGGGCCGCTCTGACTTGAGACAGGACGAGGGATCTTCACCCTGAAACGGTTCCTCCCGGAATTGCGGCTTCTCAGTGAGCCCCACCGCAGACATGCGCAGGTTGACCAGCTCCACCTCAGTCCCTTCCCGCTCCAGATCGTAGCCGTAGAGCCGGTCGTGCTCGGAATGGAACCGTCGGCGGATGCGCTCCGCGTGCAGAGACCGGACATCCTCTCCATCCACCTCCACGTTCACCTCGTGGTACTGGCCCACGTAGCGGAGGTCCAGGCTGAAGCGGAAGCTCCGTCGCTCAGGAGGGATGCCCTCGCTGGAGAGCACAGACGCCCCTTCCCGGCCCAGCTCGCTGAGCAGTTCAAAAAAGCGTTCCTCGTCTATACTCTCTTCCGAGAAGCCCGTGTGATAGCTCCTTACGAAATCGTGCTTGAGGTCGGAGAGGAGCATGCCGGCCGCGCAGAAGATGGAGGACTCCTTGGGAATGAGAAGCTCTGGAATCTCGAGCTCGGCCGCTATCAAAGCGGCGTGAACGGGGCCGGCGCCACCCGCGCAGACCAGGAGGAAGTCCCTGGGGTCGTACCCCCTCTGGACCGAGATCTCCCGAATGGCCGAGGCCATGTTCACGTTCATAATGTGGTACATACCGTGGGCGGCCTCCACAGGGTCCAGGCCCAGCGGACGGGCCACCTGCTCGAGGATCGACCGTTCGGCGGCGGAGCGGTCGAGCAGAATCTTCCCTCCGGCGAAGTAGTCCTCGCTCAGGTATCCCAGCACCAGGTTCGCATCGCTGCAGGTGGGCTCAGCACCACCCAGACCGTAACAGACCGGGCCGGGATAGGCCCCGGCGCTCTTGGGGCCCATCTTCAACAGACCCCCTTCGTCGATCCAGGCCACGGATCCCCCGCCGGCTCCGATCGTGTTGATTTCCATCATGGGCAGGGCCAGGGCATATCGATTCACCTTGCCGTCCGTGGTAACGATGGGCTCGCCGTCCTTGATTAGGGCGGCGTCGAAGCTTGTTCCTCCCATGTCCACGGTGATGAAGCTCTGGTGCCCGTGAGGGGTGGCATAGGCGACCCCGGCCACGGGCGCTGCAGCAGGGCCGGAAAGAAGCGTGCTCGCCGCGAGCCGCGTCACGGCCTCCGGGGTGGTCACCCCGCCGTTCGACTGCATGATGAGCAGAATGCCCTGAAAACCATCGTTTTCCAGGCGCTCCGTGAGCCGGGACAGGTAACGCTGAAGGATGGGACCCACGGCCGAGTTCAGGACGGTGGTGCTCACGCGGTCGTAGAACCGGACCTGTGGAAGGATGTCGCTGGAGACGGAAAGGTACACGTACGGGAAGTGCTCGCGCAACAGGTCCTGAGCCCTCCGCTCGTGTTCGTCGTTGGCGTAGGAGTGCATGAAGCAGACGGCCACCGCCTCCACATCCCGGCTCCGGCATTGCGCGATCCCCTGGAGCACGTCCCCGGGGACGATCTCCCGGACCACACGGCCGGCGTGGTCCACCCGCTCCTCCACCGGAATCCTGAGAAAGCGAGGGACCACGGGCGGAGGAGGCAGGTAGCGGTTGTTGTAAAGCTCCTCGCGGATGCCTCTTCGCATCTGGAGGGCGTCTCGGAAGCCTTTGGTTGTGAGAAGAGCCGTTCGGGACGTATTTCCTGTTATTACGGCGTTCGTGGTCACCGTTGTGCCGTGGACTATTATCTCCACCTCGCCCAGAAACGCCTCCAGGGTGCATGACAGGGACTCCGCCATCTCCTCTAGGCCCTTCAGCACTGCCGCCGACGGGTCCTCCGGGGTGGAAAGCACCTTGAAAACTCCGGGATTTCCCCCTTCGTCCATCAGGAGAAAGTCGGTAAACGTCCCTCCCACGTCTATACCCACCTTGTACGCCATAGCACCTCCGGATCCAGCCTGTCTCCTCTGCTAAGCCGCCTTATCGGCCTCTTGGCGAGAGACAAAATCCTTTCCCAATACATTTCCACTCCGTAATCTTTAACGCCTTCGTGGTGAAGCCCTTTTCTACGGTCTCCTGCCAAGCATCGGGTCGCCTTTTCTTTGCGGGCGCCGCTAACGGATGAGCCCCGGCAGATAAAGCGCGATCTGGGGGAAGATCATCACCAGCACCATTACGGCCGCGTCGCACATGAGAAACGGGACCCCGGCCTTGTATATGTCGGCCATGGTCGTGTCCTTGGGAGCCACCCCTTTCATCACGAAGAGCAGCAGTCCGAATGGGGGTGTGGTGTTGGCCATCTCCATGTTGATCAGCATGATCAGAGCGAACCACAGGGTGTTGAAATTGAGCGCGGTTACAATGGGGAGAAAGATGGGGATGGCGATCATGACCATGGACAGGTTGTCCATGAAGCAGCCCAGAAACAGGAGCAGGATCTGCATGCAGATGAGGATCATGATTGGAGGCAGGTCCAGGTCGGTCACCAGCCCTATGAGTCCGGCGCTCGCCCCGGAAAACGCCATGATCTGGCTGAAGGTCATGGACCCCACTATGATCATGAACATCATGGAGGTGATCTTCACCGTGCCGATTATGCTGGCTTTCAGGATGCGCCCATTCATCCGCCGGTAGGCGAACGCCAGCACGATGGTGCCCATGGCCCCCAGGGCCGCCGCCTCCGAAGGCGTAGCCACACCGAGAAAGATCAGCCCTATTACGAGAAATATGATCATCCCCAGAGGGACCACGTGGACCGCAGTCCCCTTTATCTTGACCCCGAGTGACACCGGATCCTTCTTGTAGTTGGGGGCCAGGTGCGGCTGGAGCAGGCAGCGAACCACCACATAGCCGCAGTAGAAGAAGGCCATCAGGAGCCCGGGAAGTATCCCGGCGATCAGGAGGCCGCCCACCGAGATCTGATTCAGGGCGGCGAGCAGGATGGCCAGAGCGCTCGGGGGGATGAGCATGCTCAGCCCGCCGCTTCCCATGACGGGGCCGATGGCCATAATCTTGCTGTAACCCCGTTTTTCCATGTCAGGTACGAGCATGGAGCCCAGAATGGCGGTTGTGGCCAGCGTGGATCCGCTCATGGTGGAGAAGAGGGCCCCGCCCAGGATCGCTAGAAGGGAAAGCCGGCCCGGGACGCGGCCGATCCATTGATCCACCACATCTATGGCACGGAACCCCAGCTTCGAGTGGAACATGACCTCGCCCATGAGGACGAAAAGCGGCACGGGCAGGAGGCTGAACGAGGTCAGGCTCTCGGCCATGTTCAGAACCAGCTGGGTGATCCCCGGCTCACCGCCGAGGAACAGGACCACGCCCACGAGGTCCACGAAAAGAAAAGCGACGGCCACCGGAATTCCGGAAACCATCAGGATTACCATCATGCCCAGCAGGAGGCTGAGGGCCAGCCACCACTCCATGAATTCAACCCGTACCCTTTTCCCGCACCCGGCTCAACGCCCGGGGTGGGACATCAGGTGTCTGTCGTGTATCGGACCGGCGAACCGGTCCCGACGGCCTGGTCCGAACCGCCCGGGAGCTGCCCGGCCCCTGTTTCCCTGCCCTCGTCCGGCGCAGCTGCGTGATCCTTGGCCCGCCTCAGGAACTGGAGGGCGAAGAGGAAGCACCCCGCAGGAATGACCGCGATTACCAGAAACTCGGGTATCTTGAGATACTTGATCGTTGGAACGCCTCTCTGGTAGTAGTTCACCGTGATGTAGGCTCCGTAGTAGGCGAGCACCAGCAGCACCCCGCAGCTGAGAACGGAGGTCACGGCATTCACCCGGTCCCGGGTGCGCCGGCCCAGGCGGTTCAGGAGGATGTCGATGCGGATGTGGCTTTCCTCCCGAAGCACATAGGCCGCCGCCAGGAACGGGATGTAGAGAAGGATATACTCGCTGATCTGCAAGACCCAGGGCAGTGGCCGGCTGAAAAAGTACCGCATCAGCACGTCGACGCAGACGGCAACCAGTGCGAACATCATGAGCCCGCCGGCGATCCAGGCGAAGATCACGATCAGCCGGTCGAACCCCCGACCAAGGGCCTCGAGAAGCGATTTCATTCCATGACGCTCCATCCTACGGAGTGAGCATCTCCCTGAGCTTGGGGCCGAGCTCAGGGTTCTGATCAATCACCTCGTCCCAGCCCGCCTCATAGGCCAGATCGACATAGTACTCGGTGTCCTCCGGCGAGAAGGCTATGACCTCCATACCCTTTTCCTGCATCTCCCTGTACTCCGCCTCGGCCAGCTCGGACATCACCCTGGTGTACTCCTTCTCATTCTCGATCATGCAGTCCATGATGAGATCCTGGAGATGCTCGGGAAGCCCCTCCCACGTCTTCAGATTCATCAGGGCCTCGATGTTCATCTGATAGATCCGCGGCTCCAGGATGTACTTGCAGACGTCAACCCAGCCCATCTGCACGTTCCCCAGGATCGCCCAGGCATAGCCGTCGATCGTCCCCCGCTCGAGGGCCGTGTAGATGTCCGAACCGGGCATGGTGACGGGTGCGGCGCCGATCTCCTTGACGAAGGGCTCGTAGGTTCCGGAGACGCGGATCTTCTGCCCCTTGAGACCTTGCGGCCGCTCGATCTCCTTGTTGGTGAACACGTTGAACCAGACGCCGAACTCGGCCCGGCCCAGGTAGAAGACGTTGTGCTCTTTGAGGAGATCCACCCGGAGGTCGTAGTAGCCCACCTCCCTCTCCTTCATGGGGTCCAGCCGGGTCAGATGGGTGTACGGGGCCCCCGTGACCTCCCGGCCGTAGTAGGACTCGCACCCGAAGATCATATCCACGACGCCGTTTCGAAGCGCCTCGAACTGTTTGAAGCCCGGCATGGCCTCAGGGCCTCCCAGGTACTTGATCTCGAGCTCCCCTGCAGCCTTCTTGTTGATGTCGTCTACAAGGGCCATAAAGGCGGTCATGTTTTTGTCGCCTTTAGGCAGAAAGGTCACCATTTTGAGTGTGATCGTGTCTTTCCCGTAAGCAGGGGAAAGGGCAAAAATTACGCCGAGCATGAGAACCAGGACCAGTCCGAACCGTTTCATAATCCCCTCCATTGATTGATGTTCAAAGGCGGCGTCCGGCCGAGCCGATGCACCACGAATCCGGGGCCAAGATGTGACCTGGTGACCATCACCTCCTTCCCATGGAAGATTGCGGGGACGACACAGAGCTTCCCCGCATCATATCCAGGCCTTGCCCTCGGGATACCGTGAGAGCAGGGAGCGCATGTCCCGGATATGCTCGACCATGGCCTTTCGAGCCGCTCTCGGGTCTTTTCTCTCCACCTGCTCTGCGATCTTCCGGTGATGAAGAGTGATGTTGCGCTTGTCCTCCTCGCTCCACCGAATGCTTGAGATGAAAGAAAAAAGGAGCTCGACCAGAGAGGCCTGAAAAACCGTCAGCAGCGGGTTGTTCGCAGCCGCGGCCAGGGCCTTGTGAAAATTCTCGTCATGGCTCTGAAAGGTGCTCTTCGAGGCAAAGGATTCTTCGAGCTCTTCGATGCTCGCCCAGATGTCCCGCGTCTGCTCAACCGACGGGTCCACCGCCGCCAGATAGGCGATCTGGGGCTCCAGTATGCCCCGCACCCCCAGTACATCACGGATACCGATGTTCTTCCACTTGATGATGTCCCGAAGCAGGCCCGTGACCTCCTCCTCGTCCAAGTCTTGTGCGACAAAAGTGCCTCCGCCCGTACCCTTACGCACGGTCACGATCCCGTTGTTACGAAGCGTCAATATAGCGGAGCGAACCGTAACCCGGCTGGTACGAAAAATGTCGGAGAGCTCGCGCTCCGACGGAAGCCGCTCGCCGGGTTTAATCTTTCCCTCAAAAATGGCGTCTTTGATCTGGCCCACGATCTTCTCGTGTGCCTGAGTTCCATCCGCCACGGCCCTGAAAGCGCTGCCTGCTTCCATATATAGTGAAACCTCGTTTTGGCTCAAATTTGGGACCGATGGTCTAAGGGCTAACCTTAGACCGGCCGAAAAAGGAGTGTCAAGCGAAAACGCTCAAGGCGGAGGGGGGGCGGTCCCGCCCCGGGCAAGGAGGGCGGGAAGCGCCAGAAAATAAAGCCCTTCTTCCTTGCGGTCTCTTTTCAGACAACCTTCGCCATAGATCCGGCACTTGCGATGAATCTCCCGCAATGTGGCCTGCGCCTGCCCCTCCGTCAGCACCCCGCTTCCAAGAATTCGAGCCATAGACCGGATCCGGTAGCGGTCCATGCCGGGCCGGCCGCTTGAGAGCTGGTCCGGGTGCCCGCCCTCGCGTACGAGCAGCTCCCGGTCAATGAGGTGAATCGAGTATCGGCAGCTGATTCGAAGCCACAAATCGTAGTCCTCGCAAACCGGAAGTTTCTCGTCGAACAGGCCCACCTCCTTCAGGAGGGTTCGCCGGAGCATCACCGCAGACGGGCTCACCAGACACCGCACCAGGCTGGGCTCGAAGATGTCCCCCGTGGGCTTGAGGTGCTTGCGGGCCGGGTTCACGCGGCGGCCGTTTCGCATCCAGATCTCCCGGGTCTGGCAGGCCGGGGCGTTCGGGTGCTCCTGAAAAAACCGCACCTGGGTCTCCAGCTTGGCCGGCATCCATCGGTCGTCGCTGTCCAGAAAGGCGACCAAGGGGGCTGAAGACGCGCGGATCCCCGTGTTTCTCGCAGCCGACACCCCCAGATTGCTCTCGTGGCGAAGGAGCCGGATCCGGCCCAGAAAGGGCTCGAGGGCCTGGCGGGTGCCGTCCCGGGAGCCGTCGTCCACCACCAGGATCTCCTTGTCTTCAAACGATTGCTCGATCACCGAGGCGACCGCCCGGGGAACCCTGTCTGCGCGGTTGTAGGTGGGAATGACGACACTGACTGCACTCATGAGACCATCTGCCAGACCAGGGTGACGAGCCCTGCGAGAAACAGGTTGCCCTCCACCAGGGTTTCCAGACGAAGGCCGGGGTGAAGCCATCGGGATTCAAAGGTGTGAATAGTCAACCCGAGGGAGGCCGGACAGACCAGAAGGAGATAAGCCAGAGGCGGCACCACTCCCGCCAGGCCGGCCCCCAGAAGAAGAAGCGCGCAGCCGGCCAGTACCACCTTCAGCAGCTGAAGGGTCCGCTTCTCACCAATGGTGACAGGAAGGGTCTCGATCCCTACGATCATGTCCCCCTGCATTTCAAAGATGTCAAACAGGGCGGAGCGTACATACACCACCGCCAGAAGGAAAAAAAAGGCCACCAGCGAGCCGAACCAGGTGGCGGCGGTGGTCTCGAGCAGGGGGATGAAGGCGATGACCACGCCCCAGGCCATGGACTCGGCCAGAGTCTTGGACCCGGGGATGTCCTTGATCTTGGCGGTACGCCACCGACGATTACGTCTCACCGGAACAAAGGGGATGCCGTAAACGATTCCCAGGGCACTCACCCCGGCCATGGCGATCATCACCGCCGCGCCCAGGCTCATGGCGAGGACCAGGGCCACCGCCACCGCCCCCAGCCCCGTAATGATCAGCCGGGTGCGGTGGGTCTTGTAGAAATGGGCCTGGTCCGGCTCGTTGTACGTGCTGGCTCCACGATCGAAAAACTGGTTGAGCACGTGCATGGCCCATATGTAGAGGGCCGACATGGCGGGATGAACAAGATCCGGCGGGCGTCCCGCAAGCACGGTGGCGGTGTGGGTCAGAGAAAAGGCCCCCAGGGCCGTCCAGATGTGGCCGAACATGAAGAACCGCATCAGGTTACGGCCGGTCTCCGTGACTTCCACGCCTTTGCGGCTTCGAATCCCCTCGAGCTCCCGCACCACGTTTTTGATCATCCAGTTGGGCGTGGAGGCACCGGCGGTCACTCCCACGGTGCCCAGGGCCGAGAAGGCCTCACGATTGATGCCCTGCTCGGTCTCCACGTGAAACGTGGGCATTCCGGCCGCCTCTGACACCTGTACCAGCCGCCGGGTGTTCCCGCTGTGAAAACCGCCCACCACCACCATGGCATCCACATGCCCGGCAAAGGAGGACACCTCGGCCTGGCGGTTGTGGGTGGCGTCGCAGATGGTGTCGAAGATTCGGGCCTCGAGGTTTCGCCTGCGGATAGCCCGGGTGATCTCCTCATAGACTCCCGCATCCTGGGTGGTCTGCGCCACCACGACCAAAGCTTCGTCCCCCGGCAGGCCCTCCACCTCTTGTACGCAATCGATAACATAGGCCCGCCCTTCCGCGTACCCTCTCAGGCCGACGACCTCGGCGTGGTCCCGCTCCCCCACGATCACGGCGGAAAAACCCTTCCGCGTGTGAGACCGGACTATGGCCTGGACCCGCGCGACCCTGGGGCAGGTGGCGTCGATGAGCCTCAACCCGGTCGCCTTCAGGTCCTTTCGCTCGTTCGGTGGAATGCCGTGGGCGCGGATGACCACGGTCCCGCCCGCAATGCCCTGCACGGTCTCCGCGATTCGAACCCCCTTGGTCTCCAGGAGCTTCATGACCTGCCGATTGTGTATCAGCGGCCCGAACGTGAAGATGGGCTCCTCGGACCTGTTCGCCTCGGCCAGAACCTTTTCCATGGCCAGGCGGACGCCCATGCAAAAGCCGGCGGTCTTGGCCAAGCGGACCTTCACGGTTCAGCCTCCCGTTCCAGGGTCTCGAAGTAGTCATCCGTGAGAGACGTCAGGGTCTGCAAATCCTTGATCCGTGTGATCCTGCCTCGAAATCGGCTGCTGTGAGGCAGCCCTTTCGTATACGCCAGAAGCAGTCCGCGCATCATATACGGCGCCCGGTGCTCCCCGACCGTTCGGGCCAGAAGCCGATAGTGCTCCAGAATGTGGGCTCGACGCTCCTGGAGGCTCGGTTCCCGCGGAGGGAGTCCGCGCTCCAGGTCGAGCACCTGGCTGAAGATCCAGGGGTTTCCCACGGCGCCGCGACCTATCATCACGCCGTCGCACCCGGTCTCCGCCCGCATCCTCAAGGCGTCCTCGGCCCGAAACACGTCCCCGTTGCCCACCACGGGAATCCCGAGCGCATCCTTGACCGCGCGAATCAGAAGCCAGTCAGCGTGCCCTGTGTAGCGCTGGGTGGCGAACCGCGGGTGCACGGTCACGGCATCAGCCCCGCAGTCTTCGATCACCCGCGCGATTTCGACGCCCATGGGCCGATCCGGGCTCCACCCGGCGCGTATCTTCACCGTGAGAGGCACAGTGCAAGCCAAACGGACCGCCTGAACGATCTCCGCCACTCGATCGGGATGATCCAGGAGCACGGCGCCCGCACCCCCTTTGGCGACCTTGCGCACCGGGCAGCCCATGTTGATATCCAGAATGTCCGCCCCGGCCGCTTCCGCAATCCGGGCCGCCTCGGACATGCTTTTCGCCGCCCCCCCGAAGATCTGAACCGCGAGCGGTTTTTCCTCGGACCAGCTCTGCAGGTATCTGCGGGTTCTGGGGTGGCCCATGGTGAGTCCCACGGCGCTCACCATTTCCGTGGTCACCAGGCCGGCGCCCAACCGCCTGACCAGGGTCCGGAACGGAAGATTGGTGATCCCGGCCATGGGCGCCATGAGCAAATGATTTTCAAGGGTGACGGAGCCTATCCGGAGCATGGAGGGTTCCAAGCCTTTTACGGCGTCGTCAGTAGTCCACCGATGGAAACAGTTTCCGCTCCGTGTGCGGGAGGAACAGCGAGGCCACGTACTCGTCCATGTACGGCGGGTAGTTGGACAACTCGATGTTGGTCATGGATTTGGACACGGTGCGCCCTTTTTCAAACGCTTCCTCGTAGATCAGGGCCATGCGGGCCCCGGTGAGGGAGCTGTTGCCTATGAACTGAATGCGTTCCTCGGGGATGTCCGGCAGCAGCCCGATGGCAATGGACTTGTGGATGTTCAGATAGCTCCCGAAGCCCCCGGCCACGTAAAAGGTGTCCAGCATGTCGAAGGTCAGTCCTATGTAATCGATCAAGGCCTTTATAGCGGCGAAGACCGACCCCTTGGACTTCATCAAGTTGTCGATGTCCGACTCCGTGATCACGATGGGCCGGCCGGATTCGGTCTCCTCGGCCGCGGCGATCATATACTGGGGAATCTCCTCGCGTACGGAAAAGCGGGGGTCGTCCAGTTTGCGATCAAACTTGCCCTCGTAGCCTATGATCCGGTTCTTGACCAGCTCGTAGATGCAGTCGATCAGACCGGATCCGCAGATTCCCCTGGGAGGGGCGTTGCCGATGGTTTGATAGGAGAGCTCTCCATTCTCGATCTTCACCTTTTCGATGGCCCCGCGTGTGGCGCGCATGCCGCAGGTGGTGCCCCCGCCCTCAAAAGAAGGTCCGGCCGAAGCGGAGCAGCAGACCAGCCAATCGCTGTTTCCGATGACGATCTCTCCGTTCGTCCCGATATCGATGAGGCCCTGAATGGCCTCCTGCTCCGCAATGCCCGAGGCGATAACGCCCGCCACGATGTCACCGCCCACATAAGAGGCCACACTGGGAAGCGTCTCCAGAATGCCTTGAGGATGAATCCGAATCCCGAGATCCGAGGCGAGAATCTGGGGGTAGGCGTCCGCCGTGGGAACGTAGGGCTCCATGCGAATGGCGCAGGGCGTCAGTCCGAGGAGAAGATGGCTCATGGTGGTGTTCCCGGAGGCGGTCATGGCAAAGATCTCTTCGCGCTGAATGCCTTCTCTTCGAACCAGGGCGTCGATCAGGTCGTTGATGTTCTTGACCACCGCCTCCTGCAAGGGCTGGAGACCGGATTTGTCCTTTCGGCAGGCGAAGATCATGCGGGAAATGACGTCCTCCCCATACTGTGCCTGCATGTTATGGGCGCCCTCCACCCCCAGCACCCGGCCGGTGCGCAAATCCACGAGCTGGGCCACGACCGTGGTGGTACCCACATCCACCGCCAGGCCGTAGTGGCTGCTCGTGGTGTCGCCGGCCTCGACCTTTTGGATCTTGTACCCCTTGTTCTCATGGATCACACTGAGGGTGGCCTTCCAATCGTTCTCCCGAAGAAGATCGGAAAGGTTCCGAAGGCACGGCAGAGAGATCTCATAGGAATGCCAGCCGATTCGCCGCCTGAGCTCTCTGGAGACCCGCTCGATGTCCGTAATGTTGTCCTCCAGCGTGGGAGGCGGAAGCGCCAGAAAAACTTTCCTGGCAAGCGGCTTCAACGGATAGACCGCCAGGCCGCGCTCCTCCCGGACCACCACGTCCTCCCCTTCCACCACCTCGTCCCGCGTCTCCCCAGTCATGATCTGCTCGTCCTCGAGCATGGACTCCTGGGGAACCTCCACCGTGAGCTCGCCCTGAACCTCGGTTTGACAGGCCAGGACATATCCCTGTTCGATCTCCTCAGGGGAAAAGAAGGCGGCGGCGTTTTGGTCCTGCTTTGCCTCGCCTTGAACGATTCGAACGCGGCATTCACCGCAGACTCCCTCACCGCCGCAAAGGTTGTTGATGTACACCTCGGCCTTTTGTGCGGCCTCGGCCAGTGTGGACCCTTCGTCAACCTCCACGGACCGCTCGAAGGGGAGAAACGTGACACGAAAACTATTCATGGGCTGGCTCCGTTTCCTGCTCCTGTTATTCCTTAAGCCGGCTCCACCCCCTGCGCATCGGGTTGTGCAAGGTCTTACCAGCCGGGCTGATTTTCGTATACCATGGTCCAAATCAATGTTAAACCCCAAATTTCTCGGGGGCGTTTCGGAGTGCCGGCTTCGGGATTGCCGATGTTACCGAATCTGCGGCGTCATCAGGTGCTTCGCATACCAGAGTATAGCGAAGCA
>CAZQCK010000051.1:0-21067 GCA_964591925.1 uncultured Desulfobacterales bacterium | reverse complement strand
TTTGCTTGGAGGGTCGCGCCTCAGGCTGCAGGATGGGGCTGGGGCCCCGGACCTGCCTGGGGGCCTCCGGCGGCACCCTACGCCATGAATCCGGAGGACGAAGCGGGCTATCTGAAACAGGAGGCCCAGGCCGTCCGCGATGAGCTGGATGCCATCCAGCGCAGAATCGAGGAACTCGAATCCCGCGATTCCTCGTCCTGACGGGCGAGGCCGGCACACCGGTCCCCGGTGGTACCAGATTTTCGAAGATTCTGGACCGTCGGGGCCGGTCTTTTTTTGTGGATGGTTCATCGCCGCCCGCTCGTGTGCGGCTGGACGCAATTTTTTCGGGACGATTACTGCGAGGGTTTTTCGACCTTGTCGCTGGGGCCGAAGAGCCCGCATGGATATATCGGCCTCTTTACCGGATCGAGCTTTGGCCATTGACCGGTCGAAAGAGGCGAATCGGTAAAGGCCGATAGCCTCGCAAAAAGTCAAAATCTCTTGCCAAGACCCCGAGAAAAATGCGGCTTGGGGCGAGATTTTGACTTTTTGCGGGGCCGTCATGAATGTGTTATGTTGGTGCCCGCGATACACAAACCCATTTTCCTCCGGACGACTTCTTGCTCGCGGTCGCAATGTTCAGCCCTGGGGGCGGAAAAAGCGGTGCTATCCACTCTGCCCGCGGCTGTGAGGCGATCAGGTCGGGGTCCGGACAAAGAGGGCGAAGCCTACTCCGGTGTCGGGGGGTGCGGCTGTTGTCGCTCGAAAGGATGGAGAAATGGAGCTGACCGATGTGCTACCGGTGGAAGACTGGGCCCGACTCGAGCGGGAGATCTATGAAAGATCCGGAATGCGACCGCGCGTTTACGACACGGGCGGCGTGGGCATCACCGACCAGTCGATTTATGGCAACTCACTTTGCGCCAAAATTCAGTCCATCCCCAAGGCCCAGACCTTTATCTGCGCGGTTGCCCACAACAACCTGGCCGCCATGGCCAAGAACCAGCGCAAGCCGGTGGTGGAGGAGTGCGATGCGGGCATGATCAAGGTCGTGGTGCCCATCTTCGTGGGGGAGGACTTCGTGGGAGCTGCGGGTGCTTGCGGTAAGCTCGTGGAGGAAGGCGAGGTGGACACCTTTATGATCAACCGCTCAACCGGGATTTCCGAGGAGGAGATCGAGGAGCTGGCCGGGGATGTGGAGTCCACCACCCGAAGCCGGATGGAGGATCTTGCCGCTTTCATCGAGAAGTGGTTGAATGAGATGGTGCAGCATCGAGGCCGGGCAACGAACTCTTGAGATCATTCTCAATTCAGGAGCATGGCCCCGGTTGTAGAGAAGGGCAAAGCATATGGAAAAGGTGACCATTGACGGGGTGGAGCTTCAGCTCGGCGAACCGGACGAGATTCCCATGACATGGGTGGGACGGGAGGATTTGGTCACACAGGTCCTTGCCGCATGGCTCGTTATCGGGCCTAGCGATTTTCCGCTGAACCCGCGTCTGGTGGGCAAGCCCGGGGTGGGAAAGACCACCTTGGCCTACCATGCCGGAAGAAGACTCGGCAGGGCGGTGCACCTCTATCAGGCTACCATGGATACACGGCCGGAAGACCTGATCGTGACCCCTGTCCTCTCCGACGCCGGCAAAATCAAGTACATGGCCAGCCCTGTCGTTTCCGCCATGATCAAGGGCGGGGTGGCGGTGATCGACGAAGGAAACCGAATGAGCGAAAAGAGCTGGGCCTCCCTCGCTCCGCTCATGGACAACCGCCGATATGTGGAGTCCGTGGTTGCGGGAATCAAGGTGCGGGCCCATCGCGATTTTCGTCTTTGTACCACCATGAACGACGATGCGAGCACCTTTGAGCTGCCGGAGTACATCCACTCCAGGCTTCAGCCCCGGATTTACATCGATTTTCCCGAACAGGATGAGGAGCTCCTGATCCTTAAAGAGAACCTGCCTTTTGCGGACGAAGCCATTCTGGACTACGTGGTCGAGTTTCTTCAGACCGCCCACCAAGCTGAGGAGCGCTACTCGGTTCGCGATGGAATCAATATCGCCCGCTACGCGCTCAAGCGGCTGGCGGAGGCGGGCGAGAGGCCGGATACGGACGGCCTGGAACCGAAGGCGATTGCCCGCATGAAAGAGGCGGCGGCCATGATCCTGGACGATACAGCTGCGGAGTACTTTCAGGTCCTGCTCGAAGACGATGAGGGAGCGTAACGGGGACATCACGTGGAGGGGCGTGCATTTTGTGCCCATTGTTCACAACCGTCTGGAGTTCGCCCTCGAGGTGCGACGCCGGTTCGAGGCGGTTCGGCCGGATTGCGTAGCCGTAGAGTATCCCCCTACCCTCCGCCGCAGGGTCCTGGACGCAGTAGCGCGCCTGCCCTACCTTTCCGTGATCCATTACAACGAACAAGACGGGTCCTTTGTATACCTGGTCATCGAGCCCACGGACGGACAGGTGGAAGCGATTCGGCTCGCCTTGTCCCACGGGCTTCCCGTTCATTTCGTGGACCGGGACACCGAAGGGTATCCTCTGGATCGCACCCCCATGCCGGATTCCTACGCTCTGACACGCATCGGACACGCTGCTTACTGCAGGGCTTACCTTCGAGTTCACGAAAATGAAGCACGCTCCGAGCCGGATACGCTTCGCGAGCGGGCCACGGCCTATCACCTGAGGAGGCTGGACCGTGAAGGCAGGCGTGTACTGTACGTCGGTGGCCTCTACCATTTGCCGGGAGTCCTCTCCTGCATGGACCGGCCTCAGGCCGAGCCCTTCGGCAAACGGAATCGGGGCGGCGTGGGGCTGGCCCATCTGCACGAGGCGTCGAGCCGGGAAATCATGACGGAGATGCCTTTCCTTGCGGGCCGGTATGAGGACGGGCGCGATTCTGACTCCGGGCCGCCTCCGGACCGGCTCGAGGTGCATCAGGAACTCATTGGAATCGCCCGCGGGAAGTACTGGAAGAACAGCAAGGAGCGTTTGAGCCGAAGCCGGTTGCGCGTTCTGAATAAGTTCGCCAGAAACTACGCCTTGATCGACGGCAACCTGACGCCGGATTTTTACCAGCTCGTGGTGGCCGCCAGGGGGGCTGCGGACGACAATTTCTCCTACGAGTTATGGGAAACGGGAAGCGAGTACCCGTGGCAGACCGACACTCCAGGGCTTCCCGTACTTCGACTGCAGGGTGAGGACCTTTTCCTGGATCAGAAGAGGATACGGTTTCACCGCCGGCTCAAGACCTTCCGGCGCCGGCTCGTTCCGGTCCCGGGAGGCAGGAAAGGCGCCGGAAAGGATCGGGAACAATGGAAACAGGATTTCCAGGGGTTTCAGATCTGTTCCTACCCACCCGAGGACGTGGTAGTGGAAGGTTATGGCCGGCGTTTGATGAAAAGGGCCCTGGAGATCAAGTCCGAGGAGAACACACGCGTAATCCCCTTCACCGCATCCATGCTCGACGGGCTGGACATCCGTGAGACGCTTCGCGACTGGCACCGCGGGACCCTCTATGTGCGTGAAGAACGTCCCATTCGGGGGAGGGTGGGCTCCGTGGTGGTGATTTTTGATCCGGATCTTGCTGTTGGAGGAAAGGAAGGGGCCTTTCCCTGGTGTGTTACCTGGCTGGGGGAGCACAGCCAGGAATCGGACATGGCCTTTTACAGCACGCCCGCCGGAGATGTCATGGAAGGGCCGGGCATCAGCCGCTGCCAGTACGGAGGGTTCATGCTCACCTACCCGCCCCTGCGGGTTTACGATGTATGGCGGGATCCCTTCTTCGACGTGGCCAGAAACAAACCTGAGCGGCTTCTCATGGCCGCCTTGGACTACAGCGTGGAGAGAAACGTGGTCTACGTGGCCGCGGACCCCCCCTCGGGGTGGTGCCGAAGCCTGGCCGCACGGCTCGGAAAGCGGATCCTTTACCTCCCGATTGGTGTGTTCTCGCCCGTGGCCCTTCGACGGATCCGCCAGTTCCACGTGCTGGACGGCCACCACGTACGCCGTTACGCCAGGGAGTACATCGGACGCTAGTTCGTGGCCATCCATAAACGAATTTTGGGCACTGCTAAGTTTCCATCCAGAAAGGGTCTTTTTTGCCAATCTCATCGTCGATCAGCGAAGTTCCTTGTGCGGCAGGAGGATGGTAAAGGTGGAACCCCTGCCGGGGTCGGATTCGAAGTCCAGCCTGCCGCCGTGCTCATGGACGATCTTTTGGGTTACCGGAAGGCCGAGCCCTGTTCCCTTGTATCCCTTGGTGGTGAAAAAGTCGCTGAACAGGCGGTCTTGGGTTTGCCTGTCCATACCGGTCCCGTTGTCGCTTACGGTGAAGCGGACGCCCCAGCCCGGAGGGCGGTCTACTCGTACCTGGACGCTGCCGTTGTCTTTCATGATGCCTTCCAGGGTACAGGCATCGATCGCGTTGCTGATCAGGTTGAGGAGGGACCGGTGAATCCCTGTGCGATCCATGGGAACAGTCGGCAGGTCGGATTTGAGGTCCGCTTCGAGCCGGACGTTGGACAACCTCGCACGATCTTCCATGAGATGCATGACTTCGGTTGCCAATTCCTTGGGATCCACGTTTTCGTAGCGCGGCTTTCGGCTGGTTGAATAGGTGAGCATATCCAGGACGATGTTGGAGATTTGCTCGATGTTCTTTTCCACCATGTGCCAACCCTCCGCAATCAGGGGAATGTCTTTCCGGCCAAGGGCGGAGTTGATGACGTATCCGCCCCCCTTGAGTCCGTTCAGAACATTCTTGATATAATGGGCCAGGCCGGCCACGGTCTTGCCTACGGCGGCCATACGTTCCGCGCTCTCTTTTTCTTGCTGCAGGCGCTGAATCTCCCGCAGGTCCTGAACAAAAACTACGCTGCCCACCTCCTTTCCCTCCTCATGAAGAAGCGCCCCGGATAAACGCACGGGGATGGCAACCCCCTCTCGGTTCAAAAGCTCGGACTCCATGTTGATGACCTTGCCCGGAGGGCCGTATCGTTCGCCGTAGAAGGCGCTCAACACGTTTCGTGTGGTCTCCCTCGACAAAATGTCCTGATAGCTGAACGAGCCCAGGACCTCCTCCGGATCATAACCCAGGATTCCGGCGGCCCCCCGGTTGAAGATCACGATGATTCCTTTGGGATTTGTGGCGATGATGCCGTCGATGGAGTTGTGCACCAGGTTTTGGACAAAAGCCTCCCTGCGCTCGATCTCACGGGTCATATTCACGCGCTCTGAGACATCCTGATACGTGACAATAGCCCCTTGGATTTCATCACGTTCATTCCGGATCGGCGCCGCGGTGAAGTAGATGTGTGCGCCTTCATCCCCCAGGTGTGGGAAAAAGGCTTCCGCCTCCCACGCCCCGTCGATCAAGTGGAACCTGCGCAGGGCGAAGGGGGCGTAAAGGCGCTGAATGGTTTCCTGGTCGTCCTCGATAATGAGGTCCGCCAGGGTGGGTCTGGGTTCCGAATAAAAGGGCTTCCATTGCCGGTCGGTTCCGATCATCGCCTCGCTGGTGAATCCGGTCAGGCTTTCGCAGGCCTTGTTCCAGAAAGTTATGCGGTGATTGCGGTCCAGCACCAGCAAGGGGACCGGAGTTCCCTGAATTACACCTTCCACATATTGTTTCTGGCGGATCGTCTCTTGCTGCGAGCTCCGAAGGGCCCGGGTCCGTTCTTCCACCTCGGTCTCGAGTTTTTCCGAGTACAGCCTGCGAGAATCCTCCAGCCGTTTTCGGGAGGTCATATCCCGAACCATAAGGAGAAAAATCCGCTCCTCCGGAAGCCATACAATGTCCACCTCCACGGGAATGGCCCGTCCGCCTTTTCCAAAGAAGGTCATGTCCACGGTCACGGATCCCAGAATCTGAAGGTCATGGAGATGATGGGCCAGGATCTCCCTGGATTCCTCTTGCGCCAGGTTAGACACCTTCATTCCGAGGAGTTCGTCGGAAAGGTAGCCGAGCAGACGGCAAAGACTCGTGTTGGACTCCAGGATTCGGCCGCTCGCATCGAAGAGGCTGATGCCTTCCCGGGCGTGCTCAAAGAGCTGCAGATATCGGGACCGCGACCGGTCGAGCTCGATCTCGAGCTCTTTTCGCGCCGTGACATTGCGCATGCTGACCAGAAAACGGCCGGGTTCGCCCGCCTGATTGGGAATGGAGCTGAAGGCGGCCTCGAATTGCCGGGGCGCCTCTCCGTCCGAAAAGCTGTAATCACGGTAATGAATCTCCCCCGGTTGGGGGTCTTCAATCCTGAGAGGGCAGTCGTCTGCAGGGCAGGGTTCCTCACGCGCATAGAGAACCCCATGACACGTTTTGTGCCGGGTCTCAGAGGAGACGGCCGGAAAGAGATCGAGAAATGCCTGGTTGACTCTTCGAATGGAGCCGTTCGCATCCACGATGAAAACAGGATCCGGAAGTCGATCAAGGAGGACGGAGGGCTGTTCGCCCCGGGTCTCTGTATTTTCCAGAAGGCAGAGCGCGGAGGCCAGGTCCATCACTCCCGTGTGCTCAGGGGCCTGCCTTCGAATTCGAGACAGAAGATCCACCCCGCCTGCAACAATAATCAGGTCGGGATGCGAGAGCGTAAACAGTCTTTGAATGTCGGATGTGGTTATGAGCGATGCGCGCAGATTTTCGGGTACCTCAACCGCTTCGATATCTGGGGCAGCCGCTCCCACCAGCCGCCAGTTTAAATCCTTCTCCAGGTCGGCGGCGAATTCGCCGAGGGGGACGGGAAAGGCCGAGGCCTCTCCGGCCAGGGCGACGGTCAGTCCATGGGCCGGGATCAACTGAGAATGTCCCGAACGCATTTCAGCAGCCTGTCCGGATCGACCGGCTTTTCGATATACGCATCGACGCGGAGGTGTTGGGCGTCGCTTTCAGCGTCTTCACTCCTTTTGAGAAAGGAATCCAGGTCGATACCTGTCTCACCGGCGACGCCTGTGACCATGACTATGGGAATTTTCCGTAAGGCTTCCTCTCCTTGAAGATCCGACAGGAGGCTGATCCCGCTTTTCTGGGGCATCATCAGGTCCAGGAGGATCAAATCAGGGAAGGTGCTGCGAATGCGCTCCAGGGCCTCAACCCCGTTCCGGGCCGAATCGGTTTGATACCCATGGTCCCGAAGGACCGTGGAGAGAAAGAGGGTCACATCCGGGTCGTCGTCAACGATCAGAATTCGGTCCGGCATGGTCGGGCATCCAATGGCAATGGATTGAAAAGGGCGTTTTTCATGTTTTATGGTTTCGCAAAGACTGATAGCCTCGCAAGGACGAAAAACTTTTTAATATTCTATGCCCCAGGTACGCTCGAGTCAACAGGATCACAGCCGTTCGAATCGGCGAAAAGGCAGGGCAGGTTCAAATCGAAAAAACCCGAAGGGTTTTAAATCTTGGTGTTTTCGAAGAAACGCATTCATCCTGAGAGTGATGCTCAGACCGGCTCCTTGAGTGACAAGTGTTCGAGATATTTGAAGTTTAACCGATAGGCTGCAGTTGGAAACGCTCAATTCATGAAAAAATCGGGCTTGACCCACGGTCTAGCGATCACTAGCTTGTTTGCATTGCCTTGTTTCCTGTTCCTGCGGAATGATTCCCGATCTCAGCCGAAATCATTCACTTTTGAAAGAAAAATGAAAGACACACTCGAGCAGCGAACCCAAATCATTCTGGACAGCATCGCGGACGGCGTGTTCACCGTAGATGCCGATTGGCGCATCACCTCCTTCAACAGGGCGGCGGAGCACATTACCGGCATTCCCCGGAACGAAGCCATAGGTCGCCATTGCTGGGAGGTGTTCCGGGCCAGCATATGCGAGACTCGATGTTCCCTTCGTCATACTATGGAGACCGGAGATCCGGTCTTGAATCAGTCCATTTTCATCGTCAGCGCAGGTGGGGACCGTATCCCGGTGAGCATTTCCACCGCCCTCCTGCGGGACGCCGCCGGCCGCGTGATCGGGGGGGTGGAGTCGTTTCGTGATCTCAGCGTGGTCGAGGCGCTGCGCAAGGAGCTTTCCGGGAGGCATTCCTTTCAGGACATCATCAGCAAAAATCGTGAAATGCAGCGGCTGTTCGGAATCATGGAACAGGTTTCCGAAAGCAACAGCACCGTGTTGCTGAGGGGGGAGAGCGGCACGGGAAAAGAGCTGTTCGCTCGGGCCATTCACATGCTGAGTGCTCGAAGGGACCGCCCTTTTATGGTCATCAACTGCGGTGCCCTGCCGGACAACCTGCTCGAGTCCGAACTTTTCGGTTACAAGGCCGGCGCGTTCACCGACGCCCGCAAGGACAAGCCCGGCCGTGTGGCCATGGCCGAGGGAGGAACCCTTTTCCTGGATGAGATCGGGGATCTGTCGCTTGCACTTCAGGTACGCCTCCTCCGTTTTCTTCAGGATCACGTGTATGAGCCGCTTGGCAGCACCCGTTCGGAAAAGGCGGACGTCCGGGTGGTCGCCGCCACCCATCGAAATCTGGAGGACCGGGTGAGCAGCGGGGCCTTTCGCGAGGACCTCTTCTATCGCATCAATGTGGTTCGCCTCGATCTCCCGCCCCTTCGCGAGCGGAGGGAGGATATACCCCTGCTGGTCGAGCATTTCGTGAAGACGTGCGGGCGTTTGAATGGAAAGGACATTCAGGGTGTTACGCCGGAAGTCGTATCGTTGCTCATGGGATACGATTTTCCGGGAAACATTCGGGAGCTGGAAAACATCATCGAGTACGCCACTGTGGTCTGCAAAGGGGGGTGGATCGGCGTGGAGCATCTCCCGGATGACTTTCGGCGGAAGACCGGGATCGGCGAGGGGGAATCCAACGGAGGCCCTTCAGGGGACCTTTCGTGGGAGAGGGTGGAACGGGGTTTTTTGCTGGAGGCCCTGAAGAGCAACGATTGGAACCGGGCGGCTACGGCAACTGCGCTGGGCATTCATCCTAGCACGCTTTGGCGACGAATCAAGCGGCTGGATTTGCCGCTTCCGGACCGGGACGGCAGGTCGAGGAAGACCTGAGCATGCAGGTTCACGTTTCAGGGGTTGACTCAGGGGAAAAGCTTCTCGAGCACCTCACAGGAGGTGGGGATAGGCGGCAGGTTGACCTTTTGTCGTTTCTTGTTGTCGAAGTCGTCCAGCGGATAGATCCGTCCGTGGGTGCGGACGAGGTCCTCCTGAGCTCGAATGCCCTGGGGGGCGTTACCCGCGTCGAGGGCCATGTTCTTGAGAAGCGTCAGGAAATCCGTGATCCGCACATCATTGGGGCATCGTTCCTGGCAGGTATAACAGCTCGAGCAGAGCCAAAGCTCGTCACTGCCGAGGACATCCTCCTTGAGCCCCAGGAGGGCCATTCGGATGATCCGGATGGGGTTGAACCGGCTGTCCACCTGAGCCACCGGGCAGCTCGCTGCACACGTCAGGCAGGTAAAACAGGCCATGAGATGTTCCGCCTCAGGCAGGCGGGCGAGTTCACGCTTGAACCCGGAGTCCACGCGATCGAGCTCGATGGTTTCCATGCCGGACGCCTCCTTCAATCCATCAACCCCTCGATCATGCCCATGGCCTGACGATCGGTGAACATGGGCAGCCATGCCGCACCGTTTGGACAGGCAGCCGCGCAGAGCCCGCACCCCTGGCAGGCGGAGGGGATGACGCGAATGCGGTCCTTGTCCCGGATGCGGGCCTCAAAGGGGCAAACGGCGATGCAGGTTTCGCACAGGGAACAAAGAACGTGCCGGACACCCGATATGGCCTTCGAGGCGGGAACCACGGAGCGGCCCAGCAGGTTGACGGCCCTCATGGCTGCGGCACGGGCCTGGATGATGGTTTCCGCCATGTTTCCGGGGGAATGAGCCATGCCGCAGACAAAGATGCCGGGACGGTTGGCATCCACCGGGCGCCATTTGGGATCCAGTTCCTGAAAGAAGCCGTCTTGGTTCAGCTCGAGACCGAGCACCTGAGCCAGGGAATGATTGTCAGGCGGCTCCACGCCGGTGCTGAGAACCAGAAGGTCGGGGTGAACGAGCACAGGCCTTCCCAGAACGGGTTCATGAAATCGTACGAGTACCTTGTCGTCGTCCACCTCCACCTCGGGCTTTTCGTCTTGCCGGTAGGTGATGAACTGGACGCCTTGTTCCCTGAGCTCACGGTACCGTGACTCCATGAATCCGTAAGCCATGAGGTCGCGGTAGAGCACGTAGATATCCGCCTCGGGGTGGACTTCGAGGATCCTGGCCGCGTTTTTGAGGGCCGAAGCGCAGCAAATCCGGCTGCAGTAAGCGCGGCCTTCCGGGTCACGGGACCCGGCGCATTGAATCATGACCACTCGACGGAGATCCTTGGCTGAGAGCTCTTCAGAGCCGAGGCGGGACTCCAGCTCCCCCTGCCTTAGGATGCGATCGCTTCGCCCCGCCTCGTACTCGGTGGTTTGAGCCTCCAGGGCTCCGGTGGCCAGGATGAGCGCACCGCAGGAGATGGTGTGTTCCCGCCCGCCTGATTTGAGCCGGGCGGCGAAACGACCCGGTTCACCCTCCAGGCCCTGGATTTCCGCGCCGGTGTGGACCTGAATGCGCTCATGCCCTCGAACCTGCTCCTCCTGACCCTGAAGGAAGGCGATCGGGTCGGTGCCGTCCAGGCTGTAACGCCTCCGTCGGGTCTCACCTCCGAGCCGGTCTTCACGTTCCAGGAGGTGGACTTGGATCCCGCTGTCCGCCATGGTCAGAGATGCGGTCATGCCGGCCAGTCCTCCGCCCACGACCACCACCTCTTGAACCGCTGAAACCTCGACGTTTCCCGGAAAATCCCGGCGCTTCTGTTTGAGTACGGCCGCGGATACAGTGGATTCGACCAAACGGCGCTTTTCACCCGGGTCACCGCTTCCAAGCCCGATACCTCGCAGATCGACCACCTCCACCAGGCTCTCGGAGAGCCCAAGGGCGGTGCCGAGCTTTCGCAGACGCCGGTCGTAGACGTACGGAGCGCAGGCCCCTATGACCAGGCGGTTCAAGTATGGCTCCTCTGCCAGCTGTTTCGCTGCTTCCTCGAAACCTTCGGATCGGCAGAGACGATCCGCTTCCACGACTCGGTCCACGTTGGGGTGGCTTGCAAGATCTTTGCGGATTTCTTGCCAGGGAAGGTCCTGGTCCTGGCCGCCCAGGCACCGGCAGAGCAGAACGCCCACCCGGGGAAGTTCCCGTGATACATCGCGGGTCACGGCGGGTTCGGTATCTAAAGACGCGGGCGGCGCTCCGGCGTGACGGGCTGCAAGCACGGCTGCAGCCTCGGCCTGGAGCACCGTCTCGGTGATGTCTTTCAGACCGGTGGCCGAGCCGCACCAGAACACCCCGGGGCGGTTCGTGGCCACCGGATCGAAGTCCCGCCCCGGAGCGAAGCCGGCGGCGTTGAGTTCTACACCGGCCACTCGGGCGAGCCTCTGCATCTCAGGTGTGCTTGCCTGGCCAGTGGAGAGCACCACGAGATCGAACGCTCGTTCCCGGATTTTTCCCTCCCCTTCCAGATAGTGCTTGAGGAGCAGCCGGCCGTCGGCACCGGCCTCCACCTCGTGAATACGGCACTGGATCAGCTCCGTACCGGAGGCTTCGGCCTGGAGCTGGTATCGGTAGCCCTCTTTGCCATAGGCCCGCATGTCCATGTAGAACACGGCGGTTTGCGTCTCCGGGTGGCGCTCTTTGATCAGCATGGTCTCCTTGAGAGCGAACATGCAACAGATGGACGAGCAGAAATCCTGGCCGCACCTGGCGTTTCGCGATCCCACGCACTGGATCCAGGCTACGCTTCGGGCGGGTTCCCCCGTGGAAGGCCTGAGGAGATTACCGGAGGTGGGACCGGTGCCGCTCAGCAACCGTTCCAGCTCCAGGCTGGTGATCACGTCCGGAAGGGCGTTGTAGCGGTAGGCATCCGGCGGTCCCGGTTCGTACAGGCCGCAGCCCGGGGCCAGAATAACCGCGCCCACCTCATCAACGGACTCGGTCGCCTCGCCTTCGAGGGAAATGGCCTCTGTGGGACAGACCTCCACGCACTCGCCGCACTTTGTACAGTGCTCAAGGTCGATGACGTAGGAAAAGGGGACATTGTGAGGGACTTCACGGTAGATCGCCTTGCGCATTCCCATGCCCTCATTGAACCCGTCCTCCAACTCCACAGGGCACACCTCTTCGCAACGGCCGCACCCGATGCAGAGTTCCGGGTCCACACCCCTCGGCCGAGTGCGCAGGCCTGCTTGGAACCGACCCGCCTCGCCTTGCAGATCGGTGAGCTCGGTCATGGGCAGGATGCGAATGTTTTCGTGGAACAGCCCCTTGCGCATGCAGTACTCGGACCCGGAGTCCCGTTCCCAGGCGGGCAGCATGCGGCAGAGGCCGCAGTGGTTGTTGGGGAACTGGTAGTCGAGCTGGGAGAGTATGCCTCCCAGGGCTGGAGACGACTCGGCCATAATCACCCGGCAGCCTCGTTCGGCCAGGTCGATCGCCGCCTTGATGCCGCCGATGCCGGCGCCGACCACCAGGACGGTGCCCAGGTTCTGCTCAGCCATGGTACCTCCTGTCCGCTACTCCGCGGTCAATTCCTCGAACTCCCGATCCTCGAACACGGAGAGCGGCAGCGGTTCATCCGGGCTGCGCCCGGGTTCGTACTCGAAACAGGACTGCGTTCGGTCGGCCGACGTGCGGAAGAGTTCCATGACCGGCAGGTCCATGGGACAGGCCGTGGAGCACTGGCCGCATCCCACGCAGAGTGTGCTGATGTGGAGCATGCGTGTGATGTGAAAAAAGGCCGTGTCCGTGGGAAGCTTGACCTGCCCGCGTTTTCCGGCCCACCGGAAGTACTGCTCCGGGTCGTGGCGAAAGGTGTCCGTGAGAAACACACACTCCCGACAGTAGCATACGGGACAGGCCGCACGGCAGTTGTAGCAGTTGATGCACGTCTTGAGGACATCGCGAAGGGAGGCGAAGGACGAGGTTCGCTCCGCGTACTCCTTCATCATGGCGTCCCTCCGGGCGGTGCGCCCGGCTACGATTTCCGCCAGCGCCTTGGCGCGCCCCTCGGGTTCCTCGGCCTCTTCCAGATCGAGGGCCTCCAAGGCCTGCATTCCATCGTCCGTCTGGGCGCAGAGCACCAGCTCCTTTTCCGGATCCGCACCGAAGAGGCGCAATGCGATGTCCGGCCCGTCATGGGCCGGATGCTCGCACACCCGGCAGGCCTGGGTCAGGGGAAGGGTGTCGTCGCCCCGGACGCAGCGTTCATGAAATTCCAGGGCGGAACGTTCCCCGGCCTTCGAGGCCAGCTCCAAAAAGTCCTTTGGCTCCAGGCGACCTTCACAGTCCGTGGTGACCACGAGGATTTGTTCCCGATCGGCCTGCTTCAGCTTCACCAGCTCCACGTAGGCGCGGTAGTCACAGGGACGGAGAAAAGCGGCGATCCTGTATTCGGGCTTTTGGAAGGTGAGAGAGCTCAACAGGCGGGCGGCGCTTGTGGGGGTCACCGGAGCCAAGGGATCCAGCGCCTCGAGTCTCGCCGGGTCCCGGACCAGGGTGTGCATGACCACGATGCCGTCGGGTTGACGCATGGGAATAAACACGGCCTGGACCAGGTCCTGTTCCAGCAGTGCCGAGAAGAAATCTTTCAACGCGTCATTGATGTTTCCCGATTCAACCGGAAGCCTCGCGCAGTTCGTCATCGTTTACCCACCCTCCATGATAGATCCCGTTATTCCTTTCAGTTCCTTTTTGAGCTCTGTGGGTCCCAGGGATGTTACCTTTTCCGTCATTTCTCGAATGGTCTCCGCAAAGATGTTGCCCTCGCTTGCTCCGATCCATCGCAGCCACAGACGGTCTTCCTCGAGTCCGTACTGGGCCAGGATCTCTTTCAATAGGACGACGCGGCGCCTGGCCTTGTAGTTGCCGTTGATGTAATGGCAGTCTCCCGGGTGGCACCCGCCGATGAGAACGCCGTCGGCCCCTTCGAAAAAGGCCTTGAGTACATACTTGGGATCCACCATGCCGCTGCACATCATGCGGATGAGCCGTACATTGGGCGGGTATTTGTGCCTGGAAGTACCCGCCAGGTCCGCAGCGGTGAAGGTGCACCAGTTGCACACAAAGGCCACAATAATCGGTTCCTGGTCGCTCATGCCCTGCTCCCTAAGCGGTGTCGAATGTGTCTGTGCTTATCGGTCTTTGGTTTTTCGCCTTCGCTTTTCCCTCACCCCTAACCGTCACCATTCACCGCCTTTCAGGCCATCAGTCCTTCGATCTCCGCGAAGACCTGCCGGTCCGTGAAGTGGCTGACCTTGGCGGCGCCGCTCGGGCAGTGGGCGGCGCAGCTGCCGCAGCCCTTGCACTTGGCCTCGTTCACCACGCTCACCCCGCGCCGCGCGTCGAACTCGATGGCCGAGTAGGCGCAAAGCTCGCGGCACGTCTGACACCCCGAGCAGAGGTCCGGGTCGATGAACGAGGTCAGGGGGCTCACTTCCACCTTGCCCAAGGCGGAGAGGCTGATGGCTTCGCCGGCCGCTCCCTTGGCCTGGGCCACGGTGTCGGGGATGTCCTTGGGACCCTGGCAGGTACCTGCCACAAAGACGCCGGCGCCGGCCGTGGAAACGGGCTCGAGCTTGGGGTGCTCCTCCAGAAAGTAGCCGTCGCGTCCCAGACTCAACCCGAACAAGCGGGCCATGTCGAGGGCGTCTTCGCGGGGTTCCATGGCCGTGCACAGCAGTACCATGTCCACGGGGACGCGCATCATTTTTCCGAGTATGGTGTCCTCCGCGATCACGATGAGGCGTCCTTCCTCCTCCGGGTCCTCGGCCTTGTCCGTGACTTGAGCCGCCTTGCCCCGGACGAGCTTGACCCCCTCGGACTGAACCCGGTTCATGAACTCCTCGTAGCCCTTTCCGAAACACCGCATGTCGATATAGAAGTTGTACACGGGGGTTCCCGCGCCCACACGGTCCTTGATAAGATGGGCGTACTTCAGGGCGTACATGCAACACACGCGGCTGCAGTACTCGTGATAGTTCACATCCCGGCTTCCGATACAGTGAAGAATGGCCACGCTTTCGGGAGGCCGGTCAAAGCGGCCTTGCGCATCACGGATGAGGATCTCGCCGGCCGTAGGTCCGGTGGCGTTTGTAAGCCTTTCGAATTCCAGCCCGGTGAAGACGTTGGGGTACCTGCCGTAGCCGAACTGGGTCATGGGAGAGGGGTCGAGCAGGTTGAAGCCGGTGGCCAGAACGATGCTCCCTACGTCCAGCTCCACGACCTCGTCCTTGGCATAATGATCGATGGCCCCGACCTTGCAGGCCTGCACGCAGGCCATGCATTCGGAGCACACCCCGCAGTTGAGGCACCGTCGGGCCTCTCGCCGGGCTTCGTCCTCGGGCAGCCCCAGGTTCACTTCATCGAAGGAGGCGGTTCGTCCCTCGACGGCCAAAAGTGGGTCTTCGGCCCGAGCCTCCCGGGAGATCCCCTCCGGAATCTCCGCCCAGTCCTCGCTGGTCTCGGCGGCGGGCGGCGGCGTGTCGGCCGGGACCTGCAGGTCCTCTCCATCCAGATACCGTTGAATGGCGTCGGCCGCCCTTCGGCCCGCTGCCACGGCTTCAATGACCGTGGCCGGGCCGGTGACCGCGTCACCGGCCGCGAATACTCCGGTAAGGCTCGTATGCATGGTGTCGGGATGGACCTCGAGGGTGCTCCAAGGGGTCAGCGAGAGCGCATCCTCCTTTCGAGCCCAGGACGCGTCGGTCCGCTGCCCGACGGCCGGAATGATCGTGTCGCAGGGAATCGTGAACTCCGAACCTTCCACCGGCACCGGACGCCTGCGGCCGCTTGCATCGGGCTCGCCCGGTTCGGTCCGAATGCACGTGAAGCCGGTGACCTTGCCGTCCTCTCCTGCAACCCGGACAGGCGCGGTCAGGTAATGGATACGAATGCCTTCGGCCAGGGCCTCCTCGATTTCCTCTTCGTAAGCCGGCATTTCCCCGCGGGTGCGGCGATAGACGATCCGGACGTCCTCACACCCCACGCGGAGGGCGGTGCGGGCCGCGTCCACAGCCACATTTCCCCCGCCGATGATCACCACTCGCCTCCCGGGGGCGGTTTTCCGGCCCAGGTTCACCTCCCGAAGGAAATCCACCGCGTCCACCACCCCTGCGAGTTCGTCTTCTCCCGGGATGCGGAGCTTCACGCCTGCATGGGAGCCGATTCCAAGAAAGACCGCGTCGAATCCCCGGTCCTTGAGGTCGGAGAGGGTGAAGTCCCGGCCCAGGCGGGTCTCTGTACGGGTTTTGACGCCCAGGCCCAGTATGTAGTCGATCTCGCGGTCCAATACGTCCGGCGGCAGTCTGTAGTCGGGAATTCCCACCCGCAGCATGCCCCCCAGGGCGGGAAGCGCTTCGAAAATCGTTACCTGCCGGCCGTTCAGGCGCAGGTAGTAGGCGGCGGTCAGTCCGGCGGGACCGGACCCCACCACGGCCACGCGCTCGCCCCTTTCCTCTATCTCCGGCTTTGGGAGGTTTTTGAGGTCCACATTGTCCGCGGCGGTTCGCTTGAGATGGGCTGATCCACCTCGGATCGGCGGCACTGGGTCTCGCAGGGATGTGGACAGACACGGCCCAGGACGCCCGGGAGCGGAAGCCTCTCCATGATCAGACGGAGGGCGTCCTCATACCGGCCTTGGCCCACGAGCTGGACGTATCCCTGCACGTTGATGCCGGCCGGGCAGGCCAGGACGCACGGGGCCCGGTCTTTCTTTTCGATGGCATAGGTGATGGGCACGGCCTGGGGAAAAGAGCGGTAAATGGCCTTTCGGTCCTTGAGACTCTCGTCCCACTCGTTCGGGCGGGTAACGGGGCAGACCTCGGCGCACTCGCCGCATCCCGTGCAGGAGTCCGTGTTTACGTACCGGGCCTTCTTGCGGACTCGGACACGGAAGCTCCCCACAAACCCGTCCACCTCTTCCACCTCGCTGTAGGTTAGGAGCTCGATGTTGGGGTTCTGACCCACGGAGACCATCTTGGGCGTGCCTATGCACGAGGCGCAGTCCAGGGTGGGAAAGGTCTTGTCGTACTGGAGCATGTGCCCGCCGATGGTCGGTTGCCGCTCCACCAAGGTGGCCTTGAATCCCGCACTTGCCACGTCGAGAGCCGCCTGCATGCCGGCGATGCCGCCGCCCACCACCAGCACGTTGGGATTGACAGGAACCACCTTGGCATCCAGGGGATGCTGGAGAGGGACCCGGTGGATTCCCGCCCTGCACAGGTCGATGGCCTTTTTGGTGGCTTCGTTTTCGTCCTCGGTCACCCAGGAGCAGTGCTCCCGAATGCAGACCATGTGGAAGGCCTCGTACGGATTGAGGCCGGCCCGCCGGCACACGGCGCGGAAAGTGCGCTCATGCATGCGCGGGGAACAGGAAGCCACCACCACACGATCAAGCCCCTGTTCATGGATGTCGGTTTCGATCATCTCCTGCCCGGGATCGGAGCACATGAACAGGTTGTCCCGAGACACCACCACGCCGGGCTCTTCGGCGATGTAGTCCCGAACCTCCGCCACACGAACCTTCCCGGCGATGTTCGAACCGCAGTGACAAACGTAAAACCCGATTCGGTCTTCCATGTCCCGGCCTTTGAAATCATGCCTCTTGCAAGGCGGAAAAGACGCTCCGGAATGACTTTCCGCTTCCCGGGCAATGGCCGCGGTTTTGCCTTTCCTTGCGCCTTGGCGTCTTGGCGAGAGAAAACGTGTCTTTTATGCTCTCATCGAGCCTCGGTTGCGGACCTGTCGGTCTCCAGGGACTCAAAGACCAGCTCTGCGATGTCCGCCACCCGGATCTCCTCTTCCTTCCCCAGGGTCTTGACGGCGTCCTCGAACATGATGATGCAGTAAGGGCAGGCCGCGGCGATCACCTCCGCTCCGGTCTCCAAGGCTTCTTGGACGCGAAGAATCGCGAATCGTTCCTCCGTGGGAACCTCGTTCCACAGTCCTCCGCCTCCGCCCCCACAGCAAAGACTCTGTCCCCGGTTTCGCTCCATCTCCACCAGCTCCAGACCTGGAATGGAACGAAGAACCGACCGGGGGGGCTCGTAAATGCCGTTGTGCCTTCCCAGGTAGCAGGGATCGTGATAGGTGACGGTTTTTCCGAGCTCCCGGGTGAGGGAGAGCCGGCCTTCTTCGAGGGCCTCTTCGAGTACCTCCGTGTAGTGTCGAACCCGGTAGTGTGCCCCGAACTCTGAATAGTCCTTGGAAAAGGCGTTGTAGCAGTGGGGGGAAGCCGTGAGAATGCGGCTTACTCCCTTGTCTTCGAAAAGACCCGTGTTGTTTTCCAGGAGCTTGCCGAAGATTTCCTCCGCCCCCATTTTGCGGACGGCATCCCCGCAGCACTGCTCGCCCTCGGTGAGCACGCCGAAATCCACTCCTGCGGCTTGAAGAACCCGGATCAGGGCCTTGGCCGCCTTCTGGTTGCGGGCGTCGTAGGCCTGGGTGCAGCAGGTGAAGTAAAGGTAAGTCATTCCCTCGTCAAAGGGCTGAACCTCCAGGCCCTGCAGCCATGCGGTTCGATCCTCAGGCTCGCCCGACCAGGGATTTCCGCGGTTGGACGCGCTTCCCAGGGGGCCCTTGAGAGAAGGCGGAACCGAGCCTGTCTCGTTCATCATCATGCGCATGGCACGGAAGATATCAATGATTCGGAGTCCCCGGGGGCAGTGGATCACGCAGTTGTTGCAAGTCACGCAGCGCCAGAGGTCCTCGCTCTCAAAGCCCTCCAGCCCGAACTGGCCCAGGCGGATCATGCCCCGGGGCGAAAAGTACCGGACCAGGTTCCAGGGGCAGACTCCGGTGCACGTGGCGCACTGCATGCAGCGCTCCAGGTCTTCACCGCCCAGCTCCTTGATTGCTTCCGTGACCTCCAGAAACGGGGTTACCGCATGCATGTGGCAGATTCTCCTCGCAGGTCATTTGGACAGCCGGCAGCGTTCCGCTGTTAACATCAAAGACTCATTCCCGTCAACCCGAAATCCCTCCATTTTGGTGGGAATTCAGGCGTGCCCGGTACACGGGTTCGGGGACGGCCTTCAGGTTCAGGGCTGAAAAGGCGGTACGGCCGGGGACGGCGGCCCGCCCCCGGCCGGCAAAGAGGCTCATTTACATGGCCGTGTACTTGGGTCCGCCGCCGCCTTCGGGCGGCACCCAGGTGATATTCCGGAACGGGTCCTTCACATCGCAGGTCTTGCAATGCAGGCAGTTCGAAAAGTTCAGCTTGAGGGTCGGCTTGCCGGTTTCCTCGTGGATTTCCATCTCATAGACGTTGGCCGGGCAGAACCGCTGACAGGGTGCCTGGTACTGTTCCAGGCATTGGTTGTAGCAGATGTCCAGGTCGAGGACTTTCAGGTGCGTGGGTTGCTGTTCTTCGTGGGTCGCCCCGGAGTAGTAGACATCCGTTTCCTTGTCAAAGGTCATGGTACCGTCGAACTTGACGGCGCCGGTCTGCTCGGCCGTCGGTGTGTTGGTTCCATAGACGTCCTTCATGGCGTGCATGTGCGAGAAGTCCGGCTCCGCCGGGAGACGGTCCTTTAGTATCCGGCCGCCCAGGAGGTACTGGAATCCGGCCTTGACCAGCGCCTTCCATAGGCCCTTCTGGAAGGCCTGATGAAAGTTTCGGACCTTGTAGAGTTCCTTGCCGACCTCGCCCTCGTACAGGCTTTGCTCGTAGGTGCTGAGCTTGGCATCCGAGGTGTCTTGTGCGAGCAGGGCCTGGAAGATGGTCTCGGCGGCCGTCATTCCGGACCTCATGGCGATATGGACGCCTTTGATCTTCTGGCTGATGAAGAGGTTGCCGGAGTCTCCCACGATGAGGCCGCCGTCAAAGGTGAGCTTGGGGATCGAAAAGTAGCCCCCCACCGGCGCGGTCTTGGCCCCGTACTGGGTCAAGGTCCCTCCCTGGATGATCTCGGACACCATGGGGTGCTCCTTGAACTTTTGAAACGCCATGTGGGGATCCAGCGCAGGATCGGCGTAGTCCAGGCCCACCAGGAGTCCCAGGCTGACCATGTTGTTGGTCATGCCGTAAACAAAGCCTCCGCCGTAGGTGTCGCTTTTGAGAGGATAGCCCATGGTGTGGATAACCTTTCCGGGTTGAATGCGCCCTTCCGGCACCTCCCACAGCTCTTTCACTCCCACTACATAGCTTGACGGGTTTCTTCCACTGTCCAGATGGAAACGATCAACCAGGGTCTTGGTGAGACTGCCTCGAGGGCCCTCCCCGAACACGGTCACCTTGGCCTTCAAGTCGATGCCCGGCTCGTAGTTCCCCTTTTTCTCTCCGTCGGCTCCGATGCCCTTGTCGCCCGTGCGCACACCGGCCACCCGGTCCCCTTCGTAAAGGACCTCGGTCCCGGCGAACCCGGCGAACACGTACGTTTCCTGTTCTTCCACCAGACCGCCCAGCCATTCGGTCAGCTTGGACAGAGAGACCACATAGTTTCCGTGGTTGTTCAGAGGTGGAGGCGTGATAGGGGACTTGATCTTTCCTTTTCGGGTCAGAAGGCAGACGTCCTCACCCTGGACCTCCGCATCCAGAGGGGCACCTTTTTCCTTGAAATCCGGAACCAGCTCCCCCAGGGGAGTGGGATCGAACACGGCCCCGGACAGGCTGTGCGCCCCCACATAGGGGCCCTTTTCCAGGACGGCGATCATAGGTTCGTCGAGCGGCTCGCCCTCACCGCTCGATTCCACCCGCTCGTTGTGCGCTTTGACCAGGTTGACCAGGTGCAGGGCCCCGCTCAGGGAGGCCACGCCTCCGCCGACAAACAGTACGTCCACTTCCATGACTTCTCGTTCTTCTTCCACAGTCAGGCCTCCTTGATAGAGATACAGTGCCCGCGGGGTTTTTGATGGCCGCAGGTCTTATGCGCCGCCGCCGGGAGAGCGAAGAATTTGCAATGGTTCGCTTCCGGACGGTTGTGAGGCATTTGAGATGTTGAAAACAGCAAAGAAGTATAGCACCGATGTTGAAGCGGATTCAAGATTTTTTTGTGAAATCACGCACAAGGAATGGCCGGACCTCTCTCTGGAACCCCGTTGCCG
>CAZQCK010000050.1:4671-21906 GCA_964591925.1 uncultured Desulfobacterales bacterium | reverse complement strand
ACTTTTCGGTCCGAATATGCAGGCCCCTTGGCGGGTCTGGGCGGGTCTCTGCAAAACCGCGGAAAAGGATTTTCCAGACGGAAATCCGCAGTAGGGGGGACGGTCGCAAAGGGCGGGCGCGGCCGAATGGGGCTTTCGAGTTCATACACGAGATACGGGGGTGGACATCATGAAGAAGTCCGTTTTGTTGTTGGCGCTGATCGGTTTTTTTGCGGTCTCCTGTTCTCCCAGGTATGGGGAAGAACCGCAACCCGCCCCAATTTCCCAGCCCGAGTCGTCCTCTGCAGAAGGCGAAACCGAGGAGATGCAGCCGAGCAATTACTACGATTTTTCCGATATCCTCATCCCGCAAGAGATGAAGCTCGACGCGGACGCCTCTCTCCTCTTTGAGACCACCAATCTGAAGGCGGGCCGGATCTGCTTCAAGGGGTGGGTGGACCCGGTGTCTCTGTTCTCTTTTTTCAAAGAGAACATGCCCAGGGATCAGTGGAAGCTCAGAAGCTACTTCAAGTACGGTGTGTACATGCTGGTGTTTGAAAAGCCGGATCGGGACTGTATCATCAGTATTCACAAGAGGGCGTTTAGTACATGGCTCGAGGTTTGGGTTACTCCCAGACTCGTCCAGGCCCAGCCGGAGTAACCATGTCCCGCCGAGCACCGGCGGTGCGGTCCTGGCGCGGTTAGAGGCGCTGAAGCCTCATTCACACGGAGACCACAGCATGAAGGAAAGGAGCGGAAACGGGAAGCATGAGCGCCGAAAGCACAAGGGCTGGTGGGCCCGGTTCCTCGAGCGCTTGGCTCGATCCAATGAAGAGGCCCTGAAGCAGGGCTGCCCGACGTGAGGCTTGAGGCGTAAGTAGTGCCGGGGGCACTGCAGGGGGCGTCAATCCCGGCGGCGGAATCCTCTAACAGGGGTCATGGCTGGATCACGTCCTCCTCGTCGAACCGACGTGGGGGGAGACCGCCGGTTTTTTCGAAGGACTCGATCCAGGATTTGACCCGGTCACTGCCGTAAGCCTCTTTCCATCCGCGCACAATGCGCTCCACGGGGATGTCTGCAAATGTCCCCAAGTCTTCCACATATTCCATGAACTGTTGCCGGTCCAGGTTGTACGGTTGAAACAGGGAGTCCTCACGGCCGTCGAATTCCAGCGGGGCCACATGGTGGCGGTGGCAGAGCTCGGCGTTGAAGGCGGGTGTGGCCTTGACCCAACGACTCTCCAGGAAGAACTCGTTGTAGCCGTGAAAGACGAACAGATCCGTTCCCATGTATTCGAGGAGCTGGCGTGTGGAGAGGTGGTTGCGAACGTGGGCGAACCCGATGCGGGTGGGGATGCCGCAGGCCCTGCCCAGTGCACACAGGAGTGCTGCCTTGGAAACACAATAGCCGCAGCCGGATTTCAGCACAACGCTCGCTCTATAGTGCTCAGGACGGTAGAAAGGGTAATAGGGCGTGTAGCGAATGCCGTCCCGGACCGCATAGTAGAGACGGACCGCCTGGTTCAGGAGAGGGCCTGAGTGGTTCGAGGTGACCTCGCGCGCAAAGCCGGTCACACGGGGATGGTCGCTGTCGATGATGCTCGTGGGTTCCAGGTACTGTGGTTCCATGCTTGTCATGTTGTCGATAAACCTCCTAAGCCCGAGTCTGGAGCTTGTGCGGCCTTTTCCAAAGGCCTTCAATGGAGTTGTAGCAGATGTTGGGGTCACGCGTCAAAGTCGGGTTTTCGCGTTTTCCCTTGACACAGCGCAGGGGTTTTCCCTATGGTTACTTTGTAGCTAGATTGTGACTAATCTGGGGAATGGACGTAGCGTGGCCGACGAAAAGCAGAAATCGGGCTCCAATAGGGCTTCCGCCATGAATGACAAGGTGAAGTTCGAGGTGTATGGTGAGGAGATGATCGAGAAGAAGGTCAAGCTGAGCGGGAACAGCGGGCGGGTTTACCTTCCGCCCGACTGGGTCGGTAATCGGGTCAAGATCATTCGAATCGACTGAAGACAAAGCCGAAAGAAAAAGGACCGGATGGTGGAAAGCGTGCTTATCAGAAGGTTGAAGGTCGAAGACGTCTCGGACATCGGCCGGATTCAAGAGAGGATCACCAAGACCGCCGTCACCGACGATTTTCTGGAAATCGTTCGAGAGTATGCGCAAAAACCGGGCAACGCCTGTTTTGTGGCCGAGCACGAGAGCAAGATCGTCGGCTTTATGATCAGCAGCATCCTCGCCGGAATCTTCGGCGTGGAGAGGAGCGCCTGGATTGCAATCCTGGGCGTGGACCCCAAGCACATGGGGCAGGACATCGGAAAGGCACTGGCCACGGAGATTTTAACCTTTTATGAGGGCAAGGGGGTCAAGAGCATTTACACCTCGGTAAGATGGGACTCCACGGACCTTCTGTCGTTTTTCAAGACCCTGGGGTTCGACAGGAGCGATTTCATAAATCTAAGGAAGGTTATTGATTGACGGCTGCTCCGGGTGGAGGAGTGTCTGAAAGGCCCAAGCCGCAATCCTGAAGCATATGGTTCCGCCTTGGAAAATCGCCTTTGGGCGTATTGTTTTCAAGGCGGATTTTTTTATGTATAAAACTGTGTACGTGAAGAAAATTTCCGGTAGGGTTGAAAGCAGGGGGGCCGCCGCCGCTCGACCGGCGGGTTTTAGGAGGAATAGGGTTCATGATAACAGCGGGCATAGATTGCGGTGCCGGGAACACCAAGACCGTCATCTTGAAAGACGGAGACATCATCTCCAGGGCCATGGTGCCGACCGGGTTCGAGCCGGTGGAGGCTGTAGAGAAATCACTGGGCGAGGCTCTGGAGGCGGGGGGAATCACGAGGGACGATGTGCAGGGAATTGCAGGGACCGGGTCTGGAAGGGATGCAGTCAAGATGGCGGAACGAAAGGTGGACGACGAACAGGCCATGAGCAAGGGGGCGAAGCATTCCTTTTCAAGGGCCCGGACCGTGGTGGACGTGGGGGCGGAAGAGGGCAGGGCTGCAAAGCTGGACGAGCGGGGCGGGACGGAAGACGTTGTCGTCAACGAGAAGTGCGCGGCCGGTGCCGGGGTCTTTATAGAGACCATGAGCCGTATTCTGGAGGTCCCTCTTGAAGAGATGGGCCCTCTGGCCCTCACCTCGAATCAAAGTATTCCCATGAACGCCCAATGCGCGGTTTTCGCCGAGTCCGAAGCGGTCGGGCTCATTCATGCCAAGGTGAGAAAAGAGGACATCAGCCGCGCCGTCCACCAGGCCTTGGCCGGACGGATTATATCAATGATTCGGCGCATCGGCGTGAATGAAGACCTGGTCATGATCGGCGGGGTCGCACGCAATCCCGGTGTGGTGGAGATCATGAGACGGGAGCTGAATCTCGAGAATATCCATATTCCGGAGGACCCGGAGTATACGGCCGCAGTGGGGGCGGCTGTGCTGGCGGCCGAGGAAGCCTGAAAAGGCACGTCTTTACCCCCGTGTGACCATTCCGGGGGGCGTCCAGCCGAATGGAGGCACCGACCATGCAGGAAGAGCGGGTGTTTTGGGAGTGGGCGAAATCCAACTGGAAGAGCCCGAATGTGAGCTGGAGGGACGCCCGATACATCAGCGCGGGAATCGATGTGGGGTCGGTGAGTGCTCAGGCCGTTATCATGGCGGACGGTCAAATGCTTGCGTACGGAAACATGCGGACCGGGTCGGACAGCGCCCACAGCGCGCGCAATGTACTGGACTTCGCTTTGAAGGCCCTGAGTGACATGCCGGAAGACCGGATCGATTCAGTGATCGGGACAGGATACGGCCGCGTGAACGTGCCCATGGCGGACCGAACGGTCACAGAGATCGCTTGCCACGCCCGGGGGGGCTTTTTCATGTACGGCCCCGAGGTTCGAACCGTTCTGGACGTGGGCGGCCAGGACATCAAGGTGATTCAGTGCAACGAGCGCGGCAAGGTGACGAACTTTCTCATGAACGACAAGTGCGCCGCGGGTACGGGGCGCGGCATGGAGACCTTTGCGGATCTGCTGGGCGTTCCCGTGCAGGACGTGGCCGAGCGTTCCTTTCAGGTTCAGGAGGAGCCCCGCGCGGTCTCCGGCATGTGCGTGGTGTACGCGAAGTCCGAGGCCACCGGTCTTCTTCGAAGGGGCTGGAACCATGAGACGGTGCTGGCCGCTTACTGCCGGGCCATGGCCGAGCGGATCTTCTCCCTGGTGGACCGGCTCGGGGTAACACCGGAGTTCGCCGTCACCGGCGGCATGGCCAAGAACCGGGGTGTTATCGACCGCCTGATGCCCATGGTGGGGCTGGAGCCCTTGAAAACGCAATGGGATCCCCAGTGTGCCGGTGCTGCGGGTGGAGCCCTGTTTGGATACGCCCTTTGCCGAAAGGGAAAAGGACGCAGGAAATAGCCGGGAAAACCCGCAGCCGGAAGAGAGCGGCGAAGCATGTACGAGATTATGTTGACCATCGATGGGCAGGGGGTTCATGTGCCCGGCGGGACCACGATCCTGGAGGCCGCCCGGCATGCGGGAATCTACATTCCGACCCTGTGTTACCACCCGGATTTGCCTCCTGCCGGGGACACACCGCCCGCCGGTGTGGTCTACCAAGGTGAGTGCAGGATCGAGAACGCTCGGCCGAAAGAGACGGCCCCCCGGTGCGGTCTGTGTGTAGTGGAGGTGGAAGGACGGGACGATTTGGTCGAATCCTGTGCCGCCCAGGCCGTGGACGGCATGGTGGTGACCACGGACAGCCAACGGATTCGGACGGAAAGGCGGAAGAATCTGATACCCATCCTGGCCCGCCATCCCCACGCCTGCTTGACCTGCGCCCAGCAGGAGGGGTGCTCCAGGACTCAGTGCTCGTCCAATGTGCCGGAAAACGAGCGCTGCTGCTCCCGGTTCGGCGACTGTGAGCTCCAGGATGTGGCCGGCTATGTGGGCATTTCGGAGGACACCCCCCGGTGGGTGCCCACGGATTTGCCCCTTCTGGAGGATATGCCTCTCTTTCTTCGGGATGACAACTTGTGTATCGGGTGCACCCGGTGCGTGCGGGCCTGCCGGGACCTTCGGGGGGTCGAGGCGATTGGATTCGTCCGCGACAAACAGGGACACGTTCGAATAGGAACCCTGGCCCCGACGATGGAGGAATCCGGATGCCGGTTCTGCACGGCATGTGTGGAGGTCTGCCCCACAGGTGCGCTCAGGGACAAGCACGTGCGTCCCGAAAAGCGGGCGAAGGATCTCGTCCCCTGCAAGGAGGCCTGCCCGGCCCGAATAGACGTTCCCGAGTATGTGAGGCTAACGGCCCAGGGTGAACCTGATGAGGCCGATGCCGTGATCCGTGAGAAGGTGCCGTTTCCCGGTGTGCTGGGACGGGTCTGTGTCCACCCCTGCGAAGAGGTATGCCGGAGGGGCCGGATCAACGAGCCCATCGCCGTGTGCGCCCTCAAGCGGTATGCTGCGGATGCCGGCGGTGGTTTCCGGAGGCGGGATCTTCGGATCGGTCGAAACACCGGAAAGCGGGTTGCGGTGGTGGGCGCCGGACCGGCAGGGTTGACGGCAGCGTTTTACCTGTGCAAGGCCGGCCATGAGGTAACTCTCTATGAGGCCAAAGAGGATGCCGGCGGAATGATGCGATACGGCATTCCGGCCTACCGTCTTCCCCGGGACGTCCTGGATCGGGAGATTCAGGATGTCCTGGACCTCGGTGTGCACTTTCGGCCCGGCCGGTCACTGGGCCGGGATATCGACCTCGAGGGCCTTCGGAACAACGGCTTCCACGCCGTCTTTCTGGCGGTGGGGGCCCAGGCCGGCCGGACGTTGGACATTCGGGGCGTGGACCTGCCGGGGGTGATCCTGGGTGTGGAGTTCCTGAAACAAGCGGCCGAGGGCGGTGCGCCGGAGCTCAAAGCTCGCATCCTGGTGGTGGGAGGCGGGAGGGTGTCTGTGGATGCGGCCCTCACTGCATTGCGATACGGCGCCAGGGAGGTGTCTGTGGCCTGTCTCGAGAGCCGAGAGGAAATGCCCGCCCCTGCGGGGGATGTCGAAGCGCTGCTCTCAGAGGGCGTGAAGCTTCTGCCTTGCCGGGGGCTGCTTCGGATCATCGGCGGGCAGGGCGGTGTGAGTGGGGCGGAGCTGGTCTCCTGCACCAGGGTCTTTGATGACAGGGGTGTGTGCTCACCGGTTTTTGACGAAGAAACCCGGAAGACCGTGAGCGCGGATCAAATCATTCTCGCAGTCGGGCAGTCCGCGGATCTCTCCTTTCTGAAAGAAGACACGCCTATTCGTGTGGACGGCGGCCTGATCGTGGTCAACCCCCACACCCAGGAAACCGGAATGCGTAATGTATTCGCCGGCGGGGACGTGGCGGCGGTTCCCGGATCCGTCATTCATGCCGTGGCTGCAGGTCGAAGGGCTGCAGCCGCCATGGACGAGGCCTTGGGCGGTACCGGAGATATGGACGAGCGCCTGATGCCCCGAAAGACCCCCGATCCCCGCCTGGGGCGGGAGCAGGGCTTTGCCCAACGGCCTCGGGAACCGGTACCGGAGCGGGATCCGGAAGCCCGCCGGACTGGGTTCGAGGAGGTGGTGACGGGCTATGACGAGGCTGCAGCCGTACGGGAGGCCTCCCGCTGCCTTCAGTGTGATCTCAGACTGCACATTGAAGGCAATCCTCCGCCTCCTAGAGCATGGCTGGGGCTGGCCGAAGAAGCCATAGGGGGGGTGCCGGAGGCCGAGGGGGTGTTCCAGCTGATGGACGAGGATCACAGGGTGCTGTCCATTAGGGGGACGGCCAATCTACGGCAGGCCCTTTTTCAGGAATTGGAAGGCAACGACAAGGCGGCCCTGTTTGCCTTTGAGGAAGACAAGATGTATTCGAAACGGGAGAGCGAGCTTCTCCAGAAGCACCTCCAGGTGCACGGTGAGATGCCGGGGGATGGAGAGGGGCTCGATGACCTGTTTTGATGTGCACCACAAGGAGGGCGGTGTTCTTGGTGGGTTTACAGAGGAAAGGCGCTTTTACTCGATACAGACCCGGCGGATCTCGGTGATGTCGGTCAGTCCCTGGAACACCTTCTGAAGGCCGTCCTGTTTAAGGGTGGCCATTCCGTCCTTTTTCCCCTGAATGAACAGGTCTTCCGTACTTGCCTGCCGTTTGACCATGTGCTTGGTTTCGGCCGTGCCCTCCAGGAGCTCATGAATGCCCAGCCTGCCCTTATAGCCCGTGCCGGAACAGGCCTCGCAACCCACCGGCCGGTACAGAGTGAGATTCGAGGTGTGTTTGATCCCGGTTTCCTGAAAGGCCTCTTCACCATAATCCATTACTATGTCCTCGAATTCCTCATGTGTGGGCTGAAAGGCCTCGCGGCATTGTGTGCAGAGTCTTCGCACCAGCCGTTGGGCCAGGACTCCGAGGAAAGCGTCGGAAAAGTTCAGAGGGTTCAGCCCCATGTCTAGAAGCCGGGTGACGGTCTCCGGCGCACTGTTCGTGTGCAGGGTGGAGAAGACCAGGTGACCCGTGAGGGAGGCCTCGATAGCGATGGAGGCCGTTTCCTGGTCGCGCATCTCTCCTATCATGATCACGTCCGGATCGGCCCGAAGAAAGGCGCGCATGATGCGGGCGAAGTTGAGTCCGATCTTGGGTTTGGCTTCCACCTGTCGAAGGCCCTGCTGGGTGATCTCGATGGGATCCTCCGCGGTCCAGATCTTGATGCCGGGCTTGTTGATATGCCCGAGGGCTGCATGAAGCGACGTGGTCTTGCCCGAGCCTGTAGGGCCCACCACTAGAATGAGGCCGTAAGGCTTGGCAAGGAGCTGCTTCATTATTCGAAGATTCCGTTCGTTCAACCCCATGTCGTCGAGCTTCATGGCCCCGGATTTGGCCAGTATGCGCAGGACCGCGTCCTCGAAGCCGCCGGCCGTGGGCAGCGTGGCAAGACGAAGCTCGAAGGCGGGGATGCCCTTGCGCTTGAATTTTATCTTCCCGTCCTGGGGAAGGCGGCGCTCGGCTATGTCCAGGCCGCCCATGATCTTGAGCCGGGAAAGGATTCCTCTGGCCATGGAGTTGGGGACCTGGAGATACTCCTGGCACACCCCGTCCATGCGAAAGCGGATGCTGGTGGCCTTGGTGACGGGCGAGGGTTCGATGTGGATGTCTGAGGTCTCCTTTCTGTAGGCCGACACCAGCACCTGATCCACGAGCTTCACCACCTGACCCGAGGCCTCGTCGTAAGCATCTTCGACATCATCGGAATCATCCTCTTCCTCGAAGCTGATATCCGGTAGCATCTCGAATTCGTCGGCGGCTAATTCCGAGGAGCCTTCTGTTCCGGCGATTTTCCCCTTGGCCCCCTCGAAAAACGCCCGTATGTACGCCTCTATGTCTTCACGAATGCCGACGCTGAAGAGGATCTTCTTGGACTTGATCAAGGCGCGAATGTGATCGGTCTTGCTCAGGTTGTGCGGATCTTCCACCAGGATTTCCACCCCCTCCCGGTCCCATGTGATCGGCACCCAGGCGTCCTGCAGAAGAAAGGCCTTTTTCAGGTCGCTGATCAGCTCCACCGGCGTGGGAAGCTCCGGGTCATAGGGCCTCCAGGGGCACCTGTAGAAAAGAGACAAGGATTTGCCGACCTCTTCCCGGTTGATCCGGAAGTGCTCCACCAGAATGTGTTCCACGCTCTTTTTCGCCTTTTTGGACTGGGCGAGGGCCTTCTGGAGTTGGGCTGCAGTGACGAGACCTTTTTGAAGGATGTAATCATAGCGGGATCCCGGTACAGTGCCTGTCTTGGCCGAGTCCAGCTTTTTGCGAATGTCCCGGTTTTCCGGATCCAGTTGGGCGGCCTCCTGGAGAAGCGATAAGGCGGAGTCCTCCTGCCCCCGTTTCTCCATTACAGCGGCGATTTCCTCCTTGACCCTCGCCTTTGATCTTGCCTCCAGGTTTTTGGAATCGAGCATGCGCTCGAGATGAGAGATTACCTTGGCCGGGGATTTGGTCTTGCTGAGGCATTCCATAAGCCCTGAGAGTGCATCATCCAGAGGGTATCCCCTGCCAATCAGCTTTTCCCATTCGAAAACCGCCTCGTTGAACAAACCCAGTTCCTGGAAGGCGTAAGCGCTTTCCAAAACGGCTGTGTTGTCTTCGTCGGCTGCAAATGTTTTTCGAAGAAACGAGAGGTCACTGGTCGAAAAATCAGCAGGGGTGTGTATGTTTCCCTCGGATTCCAGTTCTTCCCGGAGTTGCTTCATTCGTTCGTGAATTTCGCTACGGGCTTCCTTGTCCGTAACCGGCAGTTCGCACAGAAGGGCCTCGTATGCGGTGATGGCTTCTTTTAGGAGGCCCATGGCGTAATAGACTTCGGCCTCCTTCATTCGGGACTCTAGTTCGGTGGTTTGCGTATCTATCTTTTCTGTATCTTCCATAATTATTTTAAAACCTTTGCCAGAATTTTGCTTACTTCTCCAATGTCGAAGGGCTTTGGAACGTAGCCCTTTATAGAGTCTCGAACCTGATGATCGATTCCGTCCGGACCGTCCGCATCGTATCCGCTGATGAGAACGATACATGCTTCCGGATCGGTTTCGAGAATGCTTGCGGCCGTTTCTAGGCCGTCTATTCCAGGCATGCTTCTGTCGAGCAGGATGACGTCCGGACGCCAGGATGTGTATGCATCAACGGCTTGGCGTCCGTTGCTGACGGCGCTGGCCAGGTATCCGAGTCCCTCCAGGAGTTCGATCATGGGTTGAAGGATGGTTTCATCATCATCCGCCACAAGGACCTTCTGCCCTTTTCCGCGTATGAGCCGAGCCGGGGACGGCTCTTGTCTCTGCGTTGTGCTTTCCGGTGCCGGGAGCAAAACCCGAAATGTGGTCCCCAAGCCGGGTTCGGAGTCGATCTGAATATCACCCTCATGCTGCTTTATGATGCCGTATGCCGTGGAAAGACCCAGCCCTGTTCCCTCTCCAGGTTTCTTAGTGGTAAAAAAGGGGTCGTAGACTTTCCCTTGTGTGCTGCTGTCCATACCGACGCCTGTGTCCTGAACACTGACAACGATTCGCGCCCCTTTTCTTTCCGCCGTCATGGTCAATGTGCCGCCGTCCGGCATGGCGTCCCTGGCGTTGGTGCAGAGATTCATGAAGACCTGGGACAAGGAGGACGGTTCCGCATATACGGGCAGCAGTTCAGGCCACTGCGTTTTGATGTCAAAGCGTTTGTCAAAGGATCGACTGATAATATTGTAGGTTTCCGACAGAACCTCTGAAAGGTTGATCACTGTCTTGGATTCTGCGGTTTCCTTCCGGGAAAACTGAAGGAGGTTCTTGATGAGGTCGGATCCGGCCCGCGTCAGATTGAGAATCTCATCGGCATAGCGGTCCACTTCGGCGATATGCCGATACTTCATGTGTATCAGCTGGCAGTTGGTCATGATTCCGGCGAGAAGGTTCCTGAAGTTGTGGGAGATCCCCGTGGCGATGGTTCCGATGGATTCCATTCGTTGGGCGTGCTTGAGCTGGCTCATGAGGTTCGTACGCTCGGTCACGTCCCTGACGATCCCTCTGCAGGCGGGGCTCCCGTCCGGTTGCTGAACAAGCCAGTTCCGGTACTCCATGATCCGTTCATCGCCGCTTTTGGTGCGTATTCTGGTCAAGCCTTCAGCCACACCCTTATCCCGGAGATCACGCAGGTATCGGTGGAACTGATAATGGAATTTCGGCGGAATAAGATCGCGAAGACCCATTCCAAGGAGTTCCTGTTCGGAATATCCCGCGGATCGCACCACGGCCGGGTTGACTTCCAGGAAAAAACCTTCCATGTCGTGGAGATACCAGGCTTCGGAGATGTTCTCGAAGATGTCCCGGTATCGGGTTTCGCTTTCTCGAAGGGCTTTGAGGGATCGGTCGTGCTCGAAGGCCTTGGACAGGAGGTTGGCCGTCGTCTGAAGGAGATTGATCTCGGCTTCCTGCCAGGGATTGCCTGTGGAGCAATTATCGAACCCGATGAACCCCTGGAATCTTTCATGGACTAAAAGCGGGATCAAGAGAACCGCTTGCACGTTTCGGGCTTCCAGTCTGCCCCGTTCCTCCGGCGGAAAATCGACGGTCTTACCTTCGATGATTCGTCCCCGGGAGAAGGCCTCCAGCCACCGGGAAAAGCCTTGCGCATAAGGGAGCTTTTGTACCCCGCCCCCATTGGATATTGGATCGATTTCCGGAGAGTACCATTCCTCCTGGAGCATCATGACTGTTTCGCCCTGTTCGTCCTGCTCATTCTCATACCAGTAACATCGGCTGGCCCTTGCCGCCTTTCCCATGATCGCCAGGGTCTCACCTACAAGCCCTCGTATGTCTTGTCCCTTCAACAAAAGAGAGGCCACTGATGCGGACGCGTGGAGATAGTCGTGCAGTCGCTGGATGCGGGTGACGTCGTGAAATGTTAGGACGGCCGAATCGATAATTTCATCGCGCACTTCGAGGGGGGTGCCTGCAACTCGAAACTGTGCAGGTTCTTTGTCATGGGTCGACAGGGTGACAAGGGAGGAACAGTCTTTTCCTTCCTCAAAGATGCGGGAACGTTGAAGAAAGCAATCTTCACAGGGAAGGTCCCGGTCCTTGAGTACAGCATGGCAGGTGTCGCCGATGATCTCGCTTCGTTCCCGATTCAGGAACATGACAAAAAACTGATTGATGTCTGCAATTCGGTGGTCCTGTTTCAGAATCATGACACCCTCGCTGAGGCTGTCCATGATTGAAGCATAATAGTCGCGCTGGCTGAGGAGACGCCGCTGGATCATGGCCGTCTCCAGGTTGAAGGTCGCGGCATCCACCAGTGTTTCCAGCAGCTCAACGTCCTTTTGGGTAAAGTGCCCGTTTTGTTTGTTGATAATTTCGAGGGCCCCGAAGACTTTCCCTTCAGAGTGAATGGGGAGGCAGAGTATGGAGCTGGTTTTGAAACCGGACATCTGATCCACCCAGGGAAAGAATCGTGGATCATTGTGCACATCGTTCACGATGACAGGTTCATCATTCGATATGCACCATCCGAGGATTCCATGATCCCTGGGAATATAAATGCCCTTAATGCTTTCCGCCTGCTCGCCCATGGTGTAGCGGAAGCCCAGCTGACCCTGTTTGCCGTTCTCCATTTCAAGAAGAGCGACAGTCCCGGCCTCGGCTTCCGCTATGTCGATGGCCTTTTCGAGCAGGAACGGGAAAACCGCCTCCTCCGGCAGAGAGGACCGGGCGCGTTCCAGGATTTGGCTGAGCAGGGTCAGCTCCTGCTCCTTTTTATCCACATGCAGGGGAACCGTTCGGCCCCGGTCCACGGGTGTAACGGGTTGTTCAGCCGCCGAAAAGGAAGAAGGCGAAGGCGGTGGTGTTGCAAAGGGCGTGGTTTGTTTCAATAGCAATCTGACATCACGGCAGAGTGCTTCCGGATCGGTTTTGTCGAGCCTGATGTGTTTGGCGGGGAGCTGTGTCGGATCCACATAATCGGCCTTGGTCTGCTCGCCGGTGAGAAGGATCACAGGAACAGGGAGTGGTTTTTCTACTCCTCCAGCCGCTTCAATGATCTCACAGGTATTCCCATGGCCAAGGTCGAGAGAAACGAACAAGGCGTCCGGAACCTGTTTTCGTATGGCCTCGATTCCGGCGGCGGTCCCGGCGGCTGTTCGCGCGTGTACCCCTTCCCGTACGAGAAGGTCTCGAAGCATGGCACGAAAGGCCTGGTCTTTGTCCACGATCAAAATATCCAGGGGTGCCAATTCACCCTCCTTCCTCTTCCGCCGCCTACTTCTTCCGTTTGAAGAATCGCGCCAGTCCTTTAGATGCCTGGGCGTGCTTCAGAGAAGGGAGAATAATATCACAGTTGAGTCGAACCATGGCGATGGGCGCGAAGTGTCCCATGAAAACCAGCACATAGCTTCCGGCACTCTCGCGAATGTAGAGCCTGTGCTTTTCAAAGACGAAATCCGCTTCCCTGGTTCCTTCCAGGGCCGTGAGAAAGGGCCCCCAATTTTTGGATGCCGGGCCCACGCGGGCGAACTCCACCGCCGGGAAACTTTGAAACAAAGGTTGCCCCTCACCGGAGAGAACCATGATTCCTTTGACATCATCCAGGTCCAGTATGTCGTCGAAGTTTGGTTCCATGTTCAACCGGAAGCCTCCTGGTTGATCAGAATCTGAAGAATGCGATCCTTGGGTCCGCGGGGGTTCACGGATATGACCGTCGGTGCAGGATCCCCGGGAAGGAGAATCAGATCGGCCCCGTCGCGCCTGTCGATATAACCCAGCCGAAGGGGCCCGGCATCGAGAACATCTCCTATCCCTTGGGCCTGCTGTAAAAGTTCGTCCCATGAGCTGTCCTGATAGATATCATCGATGCCGGATCTTTGCCCCAGTTCCTCCTTCAGCCGATTGCGGACGGTCTCCACCGGTGTCGCGGGCAGGGGCTCTGAGGTCGAATCCGGAAGGTCGGCCGCTTCCGGTTCCTCCACCGGTTCCGCCTCGGCGCCGGTCTCGTCTTTCAGCCGCATGGCTTCGAGTAGGATTCCCTGTAGATCCCCTTCGATGTTTTTGTCGCTTTTCTGGCAGCTGTTTTGAATGGAAAGATTGACTTCATCCCACGAGAAAATTTGATAGGCCGCATCGATTCCACTTACCCCGTTCACGCGCGCATCCATCAGTTCTCCGTTTCGAAAGAAGAGGACTCCCATCTTTTCAGAGTTTTTGTCGGTCACTCGAATGGTGCAGGTCTTTTGTTCCATTTGGATCAACTGAAGAAAGGTTCCGGAGGAGATGCCATGCAGGGTGCCGCCTTCGGACTCCTGTCGCAAAGAGGAGACGATTTTTCGAGCCAGGTCCTCGATCATGAAAGGTTTTTCAATGTAACCCACCGCTCCGCCGAGGCGTGCCTGGTTTTCCATTTCAGGAGTGCTGTAGGCCGTTATGATGATTACGGGAATATCCGCGTAGTGCTCGATAATATGCGCGAGCAGGGAGAAGCCGTTCATGCGGGGCATTTTCAGGTCGGTCACCACCAGGGAAACCGGATTGCTCCGGAGTTTGTCCACTGCAATTTCCCCGTCTCCGGCAATGATGACGGAGAAAGTTTCATCGTACTTTTCCAGCCCCTCCTTGACGGAAAGGAGCATTTCCTGGTCATCGTCCACAATGAGTACATTTTTGATCATGGGTGTTTCCTTCTTTGTCTTTTGTGGCCTGGTCCCAGGGAAGAGAGTTTTACGATACCTTGTCCAGGTCCACGATTTTTACCCCTCCTACATAATCCATGGCTTCATATCGATGGACCCCTCGGATTTTGGCGGAAATGTCATTCAGGTTTTGAATCTGGACCAGAATTCGCTGTATTTGATCGTGCAACGGATGGTCCGAGGGAAGCGCCTGCATCACTTCCAAGGCAAGGTGGTTGAGCACCGTCAGTGGCTGATTCATTTTGTGGGCCACACCGCCCGCCATCTCCAGCACACCCTGAAAACGCTCCCGCACGAGCTCCTCACTCTGTTTTCGGACCCGGTCCGTAATATCTCTTGCGATGCCCCGAACGTGGTCCTGCTTTCCGGCTCTACGGATGAGAAAGGCGTGGAATTCGATGAAGTGCTCCTGATTCGAGAGGTCCGCAAGGGCGATAATGGCCTCCTTTCGGCCTGACTGGCGCACTTCTGAAAGGAAAAGGGGAAAGACGCCGCGGTCTTTTTCCAGGATGAAGTCCTCCAGCTTGCGGTGGAGCAGGTCCGTCTTGCCGGCCCCCAGGAGCTCGGCGCCGGCATGGTTGATATCCAGCATGTTCCCTTCCAGATCCAGTATGATGACCAGATCATTAATATTGTTGGGCATTTCGTGGAGTTGCATGCCGGAATCGTATTTTTCGATATGCTTTGTGATGTCCCGGACGGTTCCGTCCAAATAGATCATGATTCCGTCGTCATCAAAGACGGGACGGGCGGTTACCGCACACCGGATGGGATCCCCCTGACGGGTCTTGAAGGGCAGGCTGATGTCCTCGGCGTGTCCCCGCTCAATGACACCTTGAATGAAATTTCCGCGATCTCTCTTGTCCCAGTACAGATCCCCCACGGGGCAGTCCATGATGTCGCGAAGGGAATCAAAGCCGAAGATGCGGGCCATGTGCTGGTTGCAGTAAACGAACTTTCCCTCGATTGTTGAGCGACAAATCCCGACGGAGAGGTTGTCCAGGAACTCGAAGATCCACCTCGTCTTGCGCATCTCATGGGAAGACGCAGTATTCATGGTTTTGTGTGTCAGTACGGTTGAAACAGCGCCTCGAGGAATAGATCCTGGACACGAGGCTATCAAAAGGACGGTTCATACCTTGACAGCACGGCGGCGTACTTTTCACGCCACGGGCCGATCTCTTCCGACAAGCGGGACCAGGCACCGAGTTCCTGTGCAAGTTCCTTTACGGATTCCGTGACTCCTTGAAAGACCTCTTTCGGCGGCGCCTCACCGTCGAAGCGGATTTTACCATCCATGTACTCGAACTCGCCTGCAAAAGGATCCAGGAAGGCAAAGGCCTCGGCCTTTTCGACGAATTTTTTCTTCAACATGGTGTTGAAGTCCCCCTTGAGAAACTTACCTGTGCGAACCGTACGCTCAAAGAGTTCCAGGAGTTCCTGGAGGGGAATGATCACCTCCTCTGTGGAGGTTCCGGCTTGGGGACCCTGTTTAGACGCGGCGGCTTCCTTAGTGGTGGAAATGCGGCTCACATGGAAGCTTCCACCGGATTCCTTGGTCTTCCGGACGAGCTCCTTCCGCGACTCCGGCGAGCCATTGAGCTCACCCTGGTTCCAGGAATAGGAGCCCCCGATGATTTGGCCGTTTATGAAGAAGAGAAGCCCACTTTCTTTTCCCTCTTGGATGGAGACCTCAATGTAACCGGTCAGGTTTTCCGACATCATCTTATTGATGAGGCCGTCCAGATCGGTAAACTCTGTGCTCAGATCTCTGTAAATGGTTTCCGCCGATGGAATGTTCGCCCAAAAGTAGACTTTTTCCGGATCAATGGCATAGACGTTCAAGGTGAAGTTGAGCTCATCCACGGTTTCAAGCAGCTTTTCAATCGCCGTATCGCCGTTGACCAGGTCACCCGCCCGTCTTTGATACAGACCGCTCAGAAGCTCGTCTTTGTCAAAAAAAATAACCCCTTCCGCTGATGGGGAGTGGAAATGGATTCCACCGGACCCCAGTTCTCCCTGATAGTGCTCTATGAGGCGATGGATATTCAAGTAATAGCTGTTGAGGCCCTCGATGACAGGCTTTTCTTTTGGAAGAATGATCATCCTTTTTTTCCTTACGACCCTCGCAGGAGTATTTGTTGGTTACGCTTATCGGCGTCGCCTCAGTCGCTCCATGGACAAACGAATGCTGTCCTGCATTCGGGATATGGCCTCCCCCAAGTCGCCGATTTCATCGTTGGATTTGATATCAATCTCCATATCCAGCTCGCCCACACTAATGCGCTCTGCTGCGTCTGTCAAAGCCTTAATCCTTTGCGTCAGGGCGTGCCCGTAGAGGGAAACGAGCACTCCGATCAGGACCAGGGTGCCGGCGATGATGATCAGCAAAAAATTCTGTGTCTTTCGAGTCTGAATCCGGGCTTCATTCGCCAGACGAGTCATTGGTCTTGTAAATTCATATAGATAGGTAGTGGCTGCAATAACATAAGGTGTGCCTTGAATGGGTGTGCAGACCATAAATTTGTCATGAAATTCCCCGTCTTTATCCTGCCAGGTATAATATCCGCTGGATTCTTTACCTTTTTTGACACCGGTATACACTTTCCAAAAGCCTGGAAAGCTTTTTCCAAGAGGTTCTTGAAGATCTTTCATATCGATACCGATGATATTTTCATTGACATGGGCCCAGGTTCTCCATACCCCGTCCTGCCCCGGACGTTCGTAAAGGGCCGTGTATCCCGTTTTCCCCACTTTCTGGACCGCGATGTCCCTGAATTCCGGATCGTTGTTGAACCGGGTCTTGGGGAGCCCCGGATGGGTCTTCAGGTATACGGCGCATTCCGCGGCCACTGACCGTGCGGTCTCCCGGATGTTTTGCTCGGCCATCTGGTTGACGATTTCAGTGCTCTCCTCGGTGATGAGTCTGGAGAGGTCGTTGAGCTGTTGAACGTAGAGCCAGCCCGCAGCCGCAATGCAGAGGATGGGGACAAGGAAGAAGAGCAGGATCATCTTGCTGCGAAGCCCCAGCCTCGCCG
>CAZQCK010000050.1:0-4571 GCA_964591925.1 uncultured Desulfobacterales bacterium | reverse complement strand
CCATGAGGACACTCAACATTCGGCCGTCCAGGGAAAACTCGCCCAGGTTCTGAGCTGAGGCCCGCTTGAAAACCAGAGCAGACAAATCGCCCGAGGTCACGTCCATTCCCTTGCCTCCAATTTACTCGATCCTCTCCCCTGATCAACGACCTTCCCGCCAAAGCCTCAGTTCCGCACGAAGGGCCTGAAACTCGGCCTTGATGACCTGTTTGATTTCTTCCAGGGCGTAGGCGAACGCCTCGTGTGGAGACATTTCATCCGGTTCCAGGGAAGGCTTGGGAATGTCCTCGGTCACTTCTTCCTGAGGTGCAGGTGCCATGGGTTCCTCGGACGGAGGAGGAGGTTCCGGTTCTTTCTCGGGCGAGGCCTTTTCGCTTCGCTTGCGGACAATGTCCTGCTTGAGCTTTTTGAAGCGGTTGACCTCGGCATAGAGCCATTTGCGTTTCTCGGCCTCGGACATGCCTTCTTCTGTCATGACCTTTTCAAAGCTGTTGTAAACAGAGTTCAAAACCCGGATGGAGTCAGGGTGTGCTCGGGCCTTCTGGTTTCGAATGTATTTGCCCACCGAGCCCAGGAGCTGGAGAAAGAGGACGGGGATTCTCTCGTCGGCATATGATTTTTGGAGTCGCTCAATTTCTTCGAGAAAACTGATCATGATCTCATCAGTGATTTCCCAATCAATGGAAAGGACGATTCCCTTCAGGTTTCTCAGCGGGGATTCTTGGTCTAAGGGACCGTTTTCCAAAAACGTGGAATGATCCTCTTCGTCAGGACCAAAAATATCATTCAGGCGTTTTTCCACTTCCGCTGTGACGGCCTCATCGGATGGTTTGTCCACGTCGCAACCTCCTGCCTAAATTGAGCGTTTCAAATTGCAGCCCGTCTCTCTTCAGGCCCTAACGGAGTTGTTTCTCCAGAGAACCCACGGTCAGGGCGATGATTCTTTTCATGGTTGCCACGACATTCTTGCCGGTCAGAGCGCTGGCCCCGAAAAAAGGCGCTTTTAACTCGGCGTTCAGCGTTCTCTCCATTAAGTCATAAGACAGCAAAGGGATCCCCTGCTCGGCAAGATCTCGTTTGTTGTACTGCAGTACCAGCGGAGTAGAATTAAGGTCTTTTTTATATGCAGACAGGTTTTCCTGGAGGTTTTTGAGGGACAAAATGTTTTTTTCCTTTCGAACGGCCATGGAATCAGCCACAAAAACGATTCCATCCACACCTCTTAGGACCAGTCTTCGAGTGGCATTGTATTTGACTTGTCCTGGAACAGTATACAATTGAATTTTGACATCATATCCTTTGATTTTCCCAATGTCAAAAGGAAGAAAATCAAAGAAAAGCGTGCGGTCGCCGTGGGTCTTAATGGTGACCATCTCCGTCTTGATTCGTTCATTGAAGCGGTTGTATATGTATTCCAGATTGGTGGTTTTTCCGCCTCTTCCGGGGCCGTAGTAAACGATTTTGACCTGGATTTCCTTTTTTTTAAGGTTAACGAACGCCAAGTGGCTGTACCTCGTCACGGGGGAGGGGCGCGTGTTGATCGATGATGAAAATCAGGTTATCCCCTTAAGGTTTTCTCGATTTTACTGATTGCCTCCGCAACCTTCATTCGCAAGAAACCGAGAGAAACGGACTTGCCGAAGATGGTGACGAGCAAAAAATCGTCCATGACCTTGCTGAAGTGTATGTTCTCTTTGGCGCCCTTGTGAAAGAGCAGGGAGAACTCCTCTTCTCCGATGATCTTGGCCATTGCACTGACAGCGCCGAAATTCCCTGCGGCGAGCGCTGCAAGGGAATAGATGTCGTGCTGGATTTCTCCGGTATCCAGGTGGGCGATGATGTTGCCGGACATGTCTATCAGGACCACGCAGGTTACGCCGAGGTCCATGATGTCAGACTGGAGAACATCCTCTATGCTGTCGAGCTGTATCTGTCCGAGTGTGTACTGCAATGTCTTCCTCCCTGAAGAGTGATTGGCACAGGCCCACTCGGCTCATGCCGTGGCAAGCGCGATCCTTACAGAGGTGCCCTCCTTCGGCTCGCTGTCAATGGCCATTCGGCCATTCATCCTTGAAAGGAGCTTGTGGGCAATGGAAAGCCCCATGCCCGCTCTTCCGGGCTTGGTCGTAAACAGGGGGATCCGGATTCGATCCAGGTCTCCATCCTGGATGCCGTGCCCGTTGTCGCGAACGTGGAGGATCAAACCTCCCTCTTCGGTGGCCGCTTCGAGGTCGATGCGAGGGTACGCTGCTTCCTTCACCGCATCGATTGCGTTGTCGAGTACACAGGCGATGATTGTGTCCAGGGCCATCAAGTTGCCTTGGACCACCATAGGTTGCAGATTTGAATCCATCGTCAGACGAATGCCGGAATTCTGCATTCTGTCAGCCGCCTGAGAGGTCACATGCTCCCAGAAGGGAATGACCGCGATATCGTTCTGTTCGCGAACATCGAATCTGGAATAGGACTTCATGGCTTCTATCAGGGCCTGCTGCCGTGCGATCAACCGGATTCCTCGATCAAGATAGTCGAGTTTTTTTACGTCATTGAACTGATCGAAGTTCTGTTTCAGCACATCCAGAGTGACCTTGATGGCATTGACGGAATTGCCCAGTTGGTGGCGCATGGTTGAAAGGATCACCTCCAGGTTGTCCACCAGTTCGGCGTCCTTGTGGGGAGCATGCCTATGTGGTTCTGAATTCGAATTCATCAGAGCCTAATACCCATACCAAAGAAAGTCAAGATGATCGCACGATGGGCAACACTCTGCAACACATTCAGAATGTCCGGGATCCTTTTCATGGCGAGGGTGCACTCATAGTCACACCCAGGCTTCCTATTCCCGAGCGTTCGGCGCTGTTACACCCCTGAGGTTTCCGACCACGGTGCCGTGACTGGCATGGTCTTCCAGGACCACCCGTTCGATCTTTCGGTCCTGTCTCACCCGATAAAAGCTGTTGGGTTCGACAAGGAGGGGAAGATAGGCTCCAGCCACATCTTCGTACAAGTCGACGCGCATCCGTTCCCGGCCAGGGTGATCAACGGTGACCACACCCAGAAGACCGTCCTTTTCGATGACCTTGTGGGTCCCTTTGGCCGAGCGGTATCCTACAAAGTTGCCTCCGAAATGCCGAACGTACAAGTCCGCATCCAAAGGGTACAGCCGGCCGTCAACAGACTCATAGGCATCGCCCCCTCGAATGACTATGCGCTGGCCGCCGTGGAGGATGGGACGGAAGGCCGTGAGGTTGTCCGGGCTGTGGGTGAAGATGAGCTTGTCCATAGGGGCGTCGGCGATGTTGGGGTAGTCGGTGTGCACGACGCTGTTTTTGCGGGCCACGTCATGGATCACCACGGCCCCTTCATAGGCATGCATGGCGGCCTCGTATCGCTCCCGGCTCCAGGTACGTTCAATGAAATCATTTATGTCGCCGTAAATCACCGAGCTTTGCAGGAACTCTTCACGACTGATCGACTGGAACCGCTGCTCTCGACGCTCCTGATAGAGCGTTTCCCACAGGGAGGGATCGTATACGGTGTCCGCACTGAAGAACAACCGGTTTTCCCCGAACCTGAAGCGAAAGCCCACGGTAGGCAATCCGTGCCAGACCGGCGACTTGACAGCGCTGACCAACAGCCCGGACGCCTGGTCTTCAAAGGTGTTTTGTTCTTCCTCGTAAAACGCGGTGGAAGAGAAGGGGTAGTAGGATTCCGGATCCACCCACTCTCCGCTCTCCTCGTCCCGGAACAACAGCCGGGGGCGAGTTCCCTTGGGGTGGAAAAAGATTTTGGCCCGTTCCGGACCCACTGTGCAGCCGGAACGATCCCGGACCTCATAGTGGAAGGAGCCGTCTCCATGGGGTTCCAGATGGATGAAATATCGGCTTCTTGGACCGATAACGATGCTTTCCACCATCTCCTCGAAAGAGACGTCCGTCACACGCTTGGAATCATTTGACAGGGATCGTTCCAGTGAAGCCTTGGAGGTTCCGGCGAACTCCTGGAGCACGGGCTCGGAAGAGATCAGCCGCACCCGGTGCTTCAGCGCGGGGTTGTAGTATGTGAAGAGCACGATATCCGAGAACCATCGCTTGTGATCTTCGTGGGAGTGAGTGGCGAAGATCCCCTGCAAGCGGCCTATGCCCCGAGGACCGAGAAAAGGAAATATCTTGGCCCCGCATTCCAAAAGATAAGTACTATCGGCTGCGGTGACCATGTATCCGCTGCTTTCTCCAGCCATGGAGAAAGGGCTCGTGTTACCGACGACATCCAGAATGAGGTCACCCTGGGTGGAGCGCTTGGGCATACGTTTCCTCCCTAGTTGTGCCGATCGCATAAGCCTACTCAAAACATCCTGATATGTCATGCCAAAAATGGCTTGAATCTGAGTTTTTCCTAAAGCCGGTGACCACAAGGGGTTCTAAAGGGTTCTCCCTCCCATTGACGGGATTCCCTTTACATGCGCGAGCGGGTACTTTGTGGTTGACAAAGGCCTGGAGCTATATGAGACTTACACCCTCGATCGGGACGTGGCGCAGTCTGGAAGCGCACCTGAATGGGGTTCAGGGGGT
>CAZQCK010000049.1:0-22120 GCA_964591925.1 uncultured Desulfobacterales bacterium | reverse complement strand
CCGATCCTCAAATTTTCTTGTTTTTTGTGACAGGATCTCATGAGTAAGGCACTAACGGTCAGCGCGTGTCTTCCGCAAGCTGTGCCAGGATCCAGTGAGCGGCCTTGACGCCTGAAAGAAGCATGCCCCCGAAAATGGGTCCCATCCTCGGGCCTCCGAAGGTGGCGTTGGCGGCCATTCCGGCCACCAGAAGACCGGGAAAGATTTCCCGAGTGTTTTCCAGGGTGAGGCTTTCCGCGCGATCCGACCACATGGATTTCTCCCCCTCGATGCGGCCGGTCGGCGTTTGCAGGCGACCCGGCACCTTCTTCTGAACCACATGGACGATTTCGGTCGCGTGACCGGTGGCGTCGATTACGAATCGGCTCCTCATGGTGAGCGGGTCGATGTGAAGACCGGCCATGTCCACGGGCGACCAGTTGATAACCAGCCCCAGGATGCGCTGCTCCCGCATGAGCACGTCTTCCACCGTGATGCAGTTGAACACGGCGAGTCCGGCCTGGACGGCCCTGGAGGTCAGCGTGGAGGCCGTTTCTACTGCGTCGCACAGGAAATAGTGATCCTGGACCCGGTGATGACGGATCCCCAACTCCTCCAGGATGTGCCGGGCGCCCTCCTGGACCACGATTTCGTTGAACATCATGCCGCCGCCCCAGACGCCGCCGCCGATGCTGAGCTTCCGCTCGAAGAGAGCCACCTTTTTTCCGGCCTTGGCCAGTTCATACCCGGCGATCAACCCGGAAGGGCCGCCGCCCACAATAGCCACGTCGGTCTCTATGTGGGACAGCAACTTTTCTGTATAGCGTTCGATGATGGCCCGGGTGATAACAACTTCGTTCAGTTCCATGCCGTTCTCCTCCTTTTCACGAAAAAAACCGCTTTCCTGATGGGGAAAGCGGCCGGGAGGAGGTAAGGACCCTCATCGCGTCCGTTTCCCTTCGCAGGCACTACCCTGATCAGGTTCAAAGGGTGTCCGTAATCGGACTCTCAGCCGGCGTGTCTGCGCGGCACCCCCAACGGATTTTGTGACTGTGTGCTTGTGAACCAACAATCAGGTGCTTTGCATACATTCGAGTACAGCCAAGCACCTTTTTCCCTGCATGTTCGGCGAACCGGACAATCGCTCAATTCAATGTATACTCATAGCTGGAACCTCTCTTCGTGTCAATCCGATTTTAACATTCGGTTTTTCCTTGGACACCACCCACGAGCCGTGAACACGCGTGTCGCGGGTGAGCGGGGTTCCAGCCTGGAGAGGACCGGGGCTGTCAGGCATCCTGTATTCCGTACCGTGAGATCAGGCGGGATAGGTAGGTGCGTTGGATGCCCAGGATTTTCGAGGCCTGGGCGCGGTTGCCCCCCGTATGGCGCAGGTTTGCGATGATGAGCTCCTTTTTGAACTGGTCCACTGCTTCCTTGAGCGAAAGTCCGATTGCAGGGACCGGCATCGTTCGTGGCTGCGGGGCGATGGGGAGGTCTTCGGGAGAAATTTCATGATCGTTTCCCATGACTACGGCCCGTTCCACGGCATTGCGCAGCTCGCGGACGTTTCCAGGCCACTCGTATTGGAGCATGCGGTTCATGGCCGCCTCGGAGATGACCAGATCGAGCAGACCGCGCTCGCGCTTGAACAACTCCAGGTAATGGCGGGCGAGGAGCTCGATATCCTCCCGTCGCTCCCGAAGCGGGGGCACGCGTATGCGAACCACGTTCAGCCGGTAAAACAGGTCTTCGCGAAAGTGTCCCTCCGCCACATCCTTGTCTATGTCGCGGTTTGTGGCGGAGAGGATGCGAATATCCACCGATATGGGTACGTTTCCGCCGACCCGGTAGAAGAGGCCCTCCTGAAGGACGCGAAGCAGCTTGGCCTGCATTCCCGGGGACATCTCTCCAATTTCATCGAGAAACAGTGTGCCCCCGTCGGCGGTTTCAATCTTCCCTGTCTTTCGATCCGCCGCACCGGTGAAGGCACCTTTTTCATGACCGAAGAGTTCGGCTTCCATGAGGCTCTCGGGTAGTGCGGCGCAGTTGAGAGTGATCATGGGCTGGTTCTTTCTGGGGCCCGCACTGTGAATCAGATGAGCCAAAAGTTCCTTGCCGGTTCCGCTTTCCCCCAGGATGAGCGTGCTGGTCTTGGAATTGGCCACCTTGAACGCGTCGGAAATGACCTTCTGAAGGACCGGGCTCCCTCCCACGATGGCATACCTGCTGTCCAGTTCTTCCCTCAGGTTGCGATTTTCGCGTTCCACGCTTTGAATTCTCTTGGCGTTGCTGATGGCCATGGAGGCCAGATCGGCAAAGGCGGTCAATGTCCTCATGTCCTCTTCCAGGATGGGGCGGCCGTCTTCCTTGTCAATGATCTCGACGACCCCGATGATCCCGCCGTCCACCTTCATGGGAACGCAGGCAATGGACCGGGTCTCGAATCCGATGGAGTCACTGATCTTTTTGTACCATCGGTCATCATTCTTGACATCCGGGATCAGCAGGGGTTCGCCAGTCAAGGCGACGTGCCCGGCGATTCCCTGCCCCAGGTTGATCTCGAACTTACGCACTTCCTCCTTTTTTTCACCGGTGGCCACCTTGAAGTAGAGCTTTCGGGTTTTGTGATCCAGCAGGAGAAGGGAACTGGCCTTTGCCCGCATCATGGTGGTCGCCGTATGGATGATCAGCTCCAGTAGCTGATCAAGGTCCAGAACCGAGGACACCCAGGTGGTGATCTCCTTCAGCCGGTCAATGGTGAGCGGGTCTTTCACAGGGGGGGTCTTCATCATGCCTCCTAAGTCAGGCGCAGTGCAAAAACCCTCCACCGCCGCGGGGAAGGCTGCAGGCCGTGTTTTCCTCTAGCACTCGCCGCTTCAAAAGGCTCGTGTGAAGCTGTTGAACCGCGATCTGTCCAAGTGCACATCGTACCAGGGCGGGCGCTGCTTGTATACTTTTTTATATTTCGACCGAGTATTGATCCATTCGCAGGAACTGTATCCTCTCGCAAAGACGCCAAGACGCTAAGACCTTTCCAGGACTGGGTTTTGAGGAACCTTGAGAGACTTCGCCCAATGTATCCGGTTTTCGGGATTCCTGGAAACAGCCCTCGCGCAGGCGTGCACAAAAGGGCATCCATGTATACAATTAGATACGTTTCTTCTCTGCCCGCCCGGCGACGCTCTGACACCTAAGGACAAAAAACCATGGAATATCAGAAAGTTTCTGCGTGACCTGAAAGAGAGCTTCTGGGGCACAGGTCTTGCTAAAAGGTAAAACACGGCGTTGAAGCCGGGGAATGAAAGAGATGGTGTTCATGTATACTGAATCCATTTGAAGATCCATACAGGAGGTGGACCCTTGGAAAGCAAACCGTCCTTGGCCGGTGGCCTGGAATTCATAAGTATGGCCGAGATTCTTCAGGTTCTGGGAGGCAATGGAAGCACAGGCTCTCTCAAGATCACCTCGCCTTACAGCCCCACGCCCGGTTACATTTATTTTTTGAATGGGGATCCTGTGCACGCGACGTGCAAAGGCTCGCAAGGGGTGCAGGCGATCTACAATCTGTTCGGCTGGACCGAGGGCCGCTTCGAATTTTGCGACGGACGCATCCATGTGGGCCGAACCGTTCGGGGCAATCGAATGAAGATCGTGCTCGATGCGCTTCGCATGCTGGACGAAGGAAGGATCCGCAGGATCGGTCCCTCGAAAAGCGATCCTGCGGACGGTTTCGGCTATGGGAACATTCGAGGCCTTCCCGTGGTCAAGGGCCCATTGCCTGATTACATGTACATTGTTCAGGAAGAACATTTCCAGGACGGCGCACGAATCGTTCAGGAAGGGACATATGGAAACTGGATCTGGGTGGTGCTGGAAGGAAAGGTGGACATCACCAAGGAGACGGAGCAGGGACCGGTACCCATTGCGCGGTTGGGGGAAGGGTGTTTTATCGGGACGCTGCTTTCTCTTCTCCACGGCGTCAATCGAAGAACGGCCACGGCCACTGCCGTGGGCGACGTTCAGCTGGGTCTGCTGGACACCTTGCGGCTTTCCGGCGAGTACGCCTCTCTTTCCAATCGATTCAAAGGCGTGCTGCTGAGCTTGACCAGTCGATTGTTCAAGATAACCGATCGCACAGTGGGCCTGCTCATGAGCCGGACAGTGGCGGAGCTGTTGAACGAATCAGACACCGCCCTCTTTGATCAGCACCAGCTGGAATCGGGGATGTACACCATTTGCGGGGGGCAGACCTGGGTTGTGAGCTCGACCGAAAGGGGCTATCTTCCCCTTTGTGCACTGACCGAGCGGGATGTGTTCGGTCGAGTCCCTTTCCTGGACATCGGGCATGAGCCCCATTCAGCGTCTGTGGCTTCCCAGGAGTATCTTAGGTTCGAGGAGCTCGATACAGGGGAAATGAACAAGGAATATGAAAAACTTTCCGAGACGTTCAAGGGCCTTATCCACAATGTGGGAAGCTGCATTTCTGAAACCACACGCATTGCCTGCCGTTCCTGAAGAGAAACGATCACCAGACCCGACCTCTCATGGTTCCTTCCGTGAACAGGGCGCATAGACGTTGCCTGGACCCGCCAAGCTCGTAAAGAAAACGCCCTCCATCGGCGTGCTTGAACAGATATCTCTCCTGTGGTAGTCCTGACCTCTCTACACGCAAGATTCATGGGCCGGCAAACAGTCAAAATCCAGCGCCGAGCCGCAAAGATCCTTGCCATGCCTCTTTGTTCGCCGGAGTGGATGTTTTGTGAGGCGAAGAAATGATCACGCAGGAGTACACCTGATGAAAAGCGGGCGAACAGATGCTCGATGCGGCGATTGCCTGCGGGAGCTTGCCTCCAATGCAGTCCGTCTGGCCATGGGGGACGGGGAGTCGATCCCGGCGGCTGAAACCGAAAAACGGGCCCTGGAGCTCCTGGAACAGGGTTTGGGCCGGGGGTTGACCTCCCCGGTGATCGCCAATGGCATGCTTCGCGAAATCGCGCTGAGCTCCGGAACCCGGGATCCCTATGCTGAGTTCAAGGAGAAAGAGCTTGACAGGGCACGATCCGTCTTCGCATCCATCGCCGGCGACATCGGCCAGGACCTTCGCTCCTGCATTTCCCTGGCCGTGCTGGGAAACACGCTGGATTTCTTTCGGGACCCGGAGGTGGTCCTGGAGGAAATACCCGCACTCCTTTGCGCAGGCATTCGGTTCCAACGGGACGACATCGACCGGCTCGCCCGGTTCCTGGATGAGCGGCCGAGGAGGCTGCTCTATCTGACGGACAATACCGGCGAGATCTATTTCGATCTTCCCCTGTACGAGGCCTTGTCCAGACGGTCGGAACGTTGCACTCTCGTGCTGAAGGGAGGGCCCGCATTGAACGACTTGACCGGAAATGAGCTTCGGCTCAGCGGGCTGGCCGACCGTTTTACCGATGTGAAGGATACAGGGACCGACGGAGCGGGGATCGACTGGGACCGGGTGTCTTCGGAATTCCTGTCCCTTGTCTCCAATTCGGACTTGATCCTGGCCAAGGGTATGGCCAACTTCGAAACGGTCCATCCGAAAGCGCTTTCCGCCTCCACCTTTTACCTGTTCAGGGTCAAATGTGAACCGATCCATGACGTGGTGGGCATACCGGTGGGAGGTTTCGCCGCCCTCTGGAAAGACGGGGACCCCGGCGTCCGGCGGTAGCGGCATGCAAGGACGTGAAAGGATGCACGAGGTGCGCATCACCCTGATAGGTATGGCCGGCATCGGAAAGTCCACCTGGGCCCTGCGCCTGGAGAACCAGGGCTTCCGCCGATTCGACTGCGATCACATGATCGCGGAGCGGCTTTCGAGTGAGGTGGCTGCGGGGGAAGATCTGATCGCAGCCCTGGGTTCGTGGATGGGTCTTCCCTGGGAGCCCGGCTACGAGGAGCGTGCCGCGCGCTACCAACGGCTGGAAAAGGAGGTGACCTCGAAGGTCCTCAAAACCCTCGGCCCGGGCAGGGGTGAGGAGAACGTCGTGGTGGACACGGCCGGCAGTGTCGTGTACACAGGGGACGAGATACTGGAGGGGTTGGCGGAGCAAAGTGTAATCGTCCACCTGGCCTGCCCGTCGGAGGTCCGCCGGCCTCTGCTGCAGGACTATTTGAAGCGACCCGGACCCGTGCTCTGGCGGGGGATGTTCCAGCGCAGGCCTGAGGAGACCCTGGAGGAAGCATTGGTGCGCTGCTATGAAAGGCTGCTGGAGGACCGGGAGCGGCGGTATGCCCGCTGGGCACATGTGTCCCTGGAATACCGGGTCCACAGGCGGGGAGATCCGGACTGCAAGGGGCTTATCGAGCGCATTCGGGCCTGGAGGGCGGAAGACCCGGACCCGGGAATGAATGAGCCGTCGGGAATCAGTTGATCAGGCTCTGAGCGGGTGCCGGGATCCGGCCTCCCAATCCAATGAACCCGCTCGACGCCCCCGCACTCCTGACGGGGACGATGGTCGCCTCCCCCAGCAGACCTCCGAAGAAAGCCTTGTCCCCCGCAGTCTTTCCGGGAACCGGTATGAGCCTTGCCGCCGTGGTCTTGCGGTTTACCACTCCTATCGCCATTTCGTCTGCAATGACGGCCGCAAGGGTCTCGGCCGAGGTGTCTCCGGGAAGGGCCACCATGTCGAGCCCGACCGAGCAGACGCTGGTCATGGCCTCGAGCTTTTCAATGGAGAGGTGGCCCTTTCCGGCGGCTTCGGAGATGTTCAGGTCTTCGCTCACCGGAATAAAGGCTCCACTCAATCCCCCCACATGGGAGCTGGCAAAGGCGCCGCCCTTCTTGACGGCGTCGTTCAGAAGGGCGAGAACCGCGGTGGAGCCGGGAACGCCGATGCTTTCCAGGCCCAGACTCTGAAATATCTCCCCCACGCTGTCTCCCACATTCGGCGTGGGTGCAAGCGAGAGGTCGACGACCCCGAATGGGACTCCCAAGGCCTCGGCCACTTCCGATCCAATGAGCTCACCCACCCGGGTCACCTTGAAGGCGGTGCGCTTGATGATCTCTGAGAGGCGGCCCAAATCGAGAGAGGGGTTCGCCTGTCTCGCCCGGTCTATGGCTTTTCTGACCACTCCGGGACCGCTGACGCCCACATTGATTACGGCGTCCGGCTCGCCCACGCCCAGATAGGCCCCGGCCATAAAAGGCACGTCCTGGGGTATGTTGGCGAACACCACGAGCTTGGCGCAGGCAAGGCCGTCTGATGACGAGGACAAACGGGCCGCTTCCTTGATCACCCGGCCCATCAAGGAGACACCGTCCATGTTGATGCCTGCTGCGGTGGATGCTACGTTGATGGAGGCGCACAGGCGGTCGGTCTCGCTCAGGGCCAGGGGTACGGCCTCTATGAGGGCACGGTCTCCCGGAGTGAATCCCTTTTCCACAAGGGCGCTGAACCCGCCGATAAAGTCCACGTTCATTTCACGCGCCACCTCGTCCAGGGTTTTCGCCACCTGCACCATGCCGGAGAAATCAAAGGGGGCGGCCGCCACGGCAATGGGGCTGACGGCGATCCTCTTGTTCACGACGGGAATGCCGTACTTGCCCCCGATTTCGTCGCATGCCGGGATCAGGTTTTCAGCCAGGGCGTGAATCTTTCGGCGGATGTTTTCGCAGAATCGGCCGCTCTCATGGCTCGCACAACTCAGCAGGCTGATTCCCAGGGTGACGGTTCGCACGTCCAGATGCTCGCTGCGCAGCATGTCGATTGTAGACAGGACTTCTCGGTCGGTAAGCATGGTGTCGTTCCTGGTTTGGGGTTCTTTTCAGGAGGCCGGCAGAAATAAATTGGACAAAATTGCGCTCAGATTTGGGTCATATTTGGATGCGGCGATTGAGCAAAACCGCAGGCGTAGCTGGACTACGTCGAGGATTTTGCGATTGAGCCGCAGCCGAAGATGGCCTGAAGATGAGATGCAAGATGTTCAAGTTATTTTTGCCGGCCTCCTTAGATCCGGTGGATCGCTTCGAAGATGTCCCTGTGCTGCACGTTGAGCTGCAGGCCCAGGCCGCGAGCCTGTTCGTGCAGTGCATCCAGAAACGCTTTCCGGTCAATAGAGAGAGGGACGTCCACCTCGTAGATCATGGTGTTGCGGTGGGGATCGTCGCCTCCACGGAAGGCCGCCTTCAGGTTGGTGATGTTGACGCTGAAGCAGGCCATGACCTCGGTGATTCCGGCTACGAGACCCACCTGATCCGGGCCTGCAGTCACGATCACAAAGGGCTCGCATTTTTCCGTGGTCCGGGGGCTCGAAGGGGAGTCGAGAGATCTTGAATGCACGTGCAGTCCAAGGGGGTCCAGAGACCGCCTGAGGTTGTCCTGCAAAAAGGCCGGCGATGTTTCCGGAGGAACTGAAGCGATCAGAATACCCACGAACTCCCCCTGCAGGATGGTCTGGCTAACGTCCTCCACGTTACATCGGTGGTTCGTGAGCACACTGGAAACCGCAGCCACGATGCCGGGACGATCCGTGCCCAGCACTGAGACGACCACCTTGTTCATGGGATCTCCTTTTGTGCTCCGGACCGGCGTTGCAGCCGGCCGCTATTCCATGGGTTGCTGAATTGAGCGTGGGTTGAAAAGATTCTCCGCTCACCTTAGAGAAGCGCCGTATTCCTGTCAACTTCTTCGACCCGAATCGCTCGATCCGGGTTCGACTTGAAAAGCCGGTTGAACGCGGTATGATGCGGTAAACATTTGCTCAAAGGGGGATACCACGCATGAAGCGGATCGGAAGAATCCATGTCCTTACGGACACCATACTCCAGGAACGCTTTTCTCACCTGGAGCTGGCCCGGCTCGCGATTCAAGGGGGTGCTGATGTCATCCAGTTTCGAAAGAAACAAGGCACCACCCGCGATCTCATCATCACGGCCAAAGAGATGAAGGCGGTTTGTGAAGGTGCGGGCGTGGCCTTCATTGTCAATGACCGCATCGACGTGGCCATGGCCTGTGAGGCGGACGGTGTCCACCTGGGGCAGGAGGACTTTCCCATCGGCTTGGCACGGGAGATACTCGGACCGGATCGCATCATCGGCGGGTCCGCATCCAGCCTGGAGGAGGCCGCGGCCTGTGTGGAGGAAGGGGCCGATTATGTGGGCTTCGGTCCGGTTTTTCCCACCACGTCCAAGGACGACGCGGGATCGGCGAGCGGCCTGGAGGCCCTGCGGCTGATCGCGGACTCCGTTGATGTGCCTGTTATCGCCATCGGCGGCATCTGCGAAGAAAACGCCTCGCAGGTAATGGATTCCGGGGCCTATGGAGTGGCCGTCATCTCCTCCGTCTGCTGCCGGCCCGATCCGGATGACGCGGCCCGGCGCCTGTGTGTGCTGGTGCAAAGGCCGTGAACAAAGGAGGTCGAATGCCCATGGAAACCCTGGCCGATATCGGGGAGTTCGGTCTCATACACCGCATTCGGCGGTTTATAGAGGAAAACGGAGTGAAGGGCTCCGGGTTGATTGTGGGGGCGGGCGACGACACGGCCGCCATGAGCCCCCGCTCGGGGCACGACCTCCTGGTCACCTGCGATGTCATGGTGGAAGGGCGGCATTTTCTGAAGGACATTATGAGCCCGGAGCAAATCGGCCGCCGGGCCATGGTCATGAACATCAGCGACATCGGGGCCATGGGAGGCAGACCGCAGTGGGCCCTGGTGTCTCTTGGATTGAACCGGGACACCACCGTCCGGGATGTGCTGGGTATCTACCGGGGGTTTCTGGATGAGTTGAACCCCATGAGCGCCCTTATCGCAGGAGGGAACATCACCTGTTCGCAAGATACGACATTCATTGACATCACCTTGATCGGGGAGGTGGAGCGGGGCCGCATGGTAAGACGATCCGGCGGCCGTTCCGGGGATGCCATCCTGGTGTCCGGTTATCCCGGGCAGGCCGCTGCGGGTCTTCAGCTCCTTTTGGACGGAGGGGAGGATGTGGAGGCACCGGAAGTCCGTTCCCTGCTGGATGCTTACAGAAACCCCGCTCACCGGGCTCGAGAGGGACAGGCCGTCGCAGCCACCGGTCTGGCCAACGCCATGATCGACATCAGCGACGGGTTCCGGGGTGATTTGGGGCATATTTGCGAGGAGAGCCGGGTAGGGGCCGAGGTGTATGAGGAGGCCTTGCCGGTGAGCGATTCTCTCGAATGGGTTTGCCGGCGGAGGGGATGGAATTCCCAGGAATTCCTGTTTGGTGCGAGCGACGACTATGAGTTGATCGTCACCTGTGCCCCCGGCCACGTCGAAGCCCTCAAAACCGCCGTGACCCCGGTTCCCATGACCCGTGTGGGCTGGATCACGGATGTAGAGGGACGAATGGACTTGATTCACAAAGACGGCACCCGATCTACATTCGAGCCCCAGGGATGGGACCATTTTTCTTCCGAACAGGAAGATTGACAAAGTCGTAAAAACCGTATTCTCTCGCAAAGACGCCAAGAAAAGATTGTTTAATATTCATCAGTTCACTTTGCAATCTTTGCGGCTTGGCGCGTTATTTTGACTTTTTGCGGGCCCATCAAGATTGGAAACGGGTGGAGCAAAAGGAGACCCCATGTTGGAAGAAGAGTTGAACAAAAAGGCGGCAGGAACCGTCGAGGCAATGCGGAATGAGCGGCCGCTCATTCACAACATTACGAATTACGTGGTCATGAATGTCACGGCCAACGCCCTGCTCGCCGCCGGTGCCTCGCCGGTCATGGCCCATGCCGCCGAAGAGGTCGAGGACATGGTTTCTCTTGCCGGAGCGCTGGTCCTCAACCTGGGTACCCTGAGCCCACCCTGGATCGAGGCCATGCTGCTGGCGGGGCGTAGGGCCAATGAGCTGGACATTCCGGTGATCCTGGATCCTGTGGGTTCCGGGGCGACGAGCTTTCGAACGGAAACCGGCAGGCGACTCCTCATGGAGATTCATGTCGGCGTAGTGCGGGGAAACGCCTCCGAGGTGCTGTCGCTCACGAATCGGGCATCCACCACCAAGGGCGTGGACGCCGTTCACGGCGTGGACGAAGCCGCCGGCACGGCCATGCAATTGGCCAAAGACCTGTCCACCACCCTCGTGATTACAGGAAGGGAAGACTGGGTGACGGACGGTGAACAAATCCGCCGCATTGAAAACGGCCACGAGTTCATGGGCAGGATTACCGGCTCCGGTTGTATGGCTACGGCCCTGATCGGTGCGTGTCATGCGGTGAACAAGGATGCAGTCGAGGCCTCTGCAAGCGCTCTGGCCTATTTCGGCCTCGCCGGAGAGAGGGCGGCGGAGAAAAGCCCCGGGCCGGGCACCTTTCAGACTGCCCTGCTGGACGCACTATACAGCCTCACACCGTCGGAGATTCGAGACGGGGCGAGGATCCGAACGTCTACAGCCTCCGGTGCCTGAGGGTTTGAGCGCAGATTGGGGACGTTTGTACGGTTCCGGCGGAGGAAAGAGAGGGAACAGCGGAAGCGGTCAATGAGGCCGGAGTGAAAAAATGAAAGGCCGGCCTCGCCAAGGCCGGCCTTTCCCTTGTAATGTGTAAAATCAGCCCTTGATGATTCGTGGAATCATCATGTGGTTGTGGGGGCAGATGGACATCGGGTTCTGGTAGGCGCTTCCGGTAAAGGCCTGAATGTACTTCCTGAGTTCGGTGAACGACACCACCTCGTCCACGAATCCGCGTTTTGCACAGTAGGTCGGCCGGGATTTGTCGTAGTACTCCTTGGCGAGCTGGTTCATCTTGTCGATGACCGGTCCCAGCGGCCTATCCGCGTCCTTCTCCTTCACCAGCCTTCGCGAGAAGGAGGCTGCGGATGCGGTCTCGCCGTGCATGACGTAGATCTCCGTGGTAGGGGTGCCCAGAGTGAACGCATTGTGGTTGTTCGCCGTAGGGCCGCCCATTATGTAATGCGCGGCCGCGGTACCCTTGCGCAACACCACGCAGATCTGGGGAACATCGGTCTGCTCGATGGAGTAGATGAGTGACTGCCCGAGCCCCAGGAGTTCCGCCTTCTCCGCTATATCCCCCACGTCGATCCCTGTGGTGTCCTGGAACCACACGATGGGCACACGATCCCGGCCGCAAAGGGTCACAAATTCGTTCATCTTGATGAGGCCCTGGCGATACAGCTTGCCCCCGATCCCCATGTACTGCCCTTCGGCGTACTCCGGGTACTTGGCACCGAGGAACCCCTGGCGGTTTCCGATGAATCCCACCAGGAATCCATCGATCTTGGCCAGTCCCGTGTACACCTCGGGACCGTAGTCCGGCCGAAACTCCAGGTGCTCGCTGCCGTCGAAGATGCGGGCCAGGACGTCGTCAAAGCTGTAGCTCCGCTTCTGGTTGAAGGCCACGATGCTGTTCAGATCGTCTCCTGTGAACTTGGGTTCCTTTGGTTCGTCCACTCGAAAAAACGCCGGATCATACGCCGGCACCATGTCCACGTATTTTTTTACGGCGTCGAGCACCTCTGTTTCCGTGTCATAGACTTCCTTGAAAAATCCCGTCTCATTGTAATGAACAGGGACGCTGCCGGGCGGAATCTGCTTGAAGTGACGCGTGGCCTCGATGAGCTGCTCCGCGCCCTCCTCGTCGAAATATCCCTTGGGGGTCATTCCGCCCACGATTCCGCCGCCGCCCACGGCGATGTTGGCATCCTTGTGGGCGATCAGGATGGTGGGGCTTATGCCCTGGTACCCGCCGCCCGCGGGGTTGGTTCCATAGATGCCCGCCAGCACGGGCACGCCGACCTTTTCGAGCTCGGCGTGGCGGAAAAAGGTCGTGCCGTTTCCCCGGCGATCGGCATACACCTCTTCCTGCTCGGGCAGCTTGACGCCGCTGCAGTTGACGATCCAGACCAGGGGCACGTGAAGCCGCTTGGCCAGGTCTGTGACGCGAAGCTGGTTTTCCGCCTGCCCTGCGATCCAGGCGCCGGCCATGACCTTGTTGTCGAATCCTATCACCACCGTCCACTTGCCGTTGATCTTGGCCAGGCCGTCAATGACGCCGGTGGTGCCTTCCTCGTTGGATTTGGGATTGTAAAGGGTGTGTAGCGGGCACCAGGTTCCCGGGTCGACCAGGTGCTCGATCCTCTCCCATACGGTCATCTGACCCCGCTTCTTGATTTTCTCCGCGGGAATCCCGGCGTTTTTCACCGCCTCGACCGCTTCGGCCACCTGCTGCTCCACCTCCTGGATCTGCCGGACGTTTTCTTTGGAATCCTCTTTCTGTTTGTCCGTCAACTCCTTGCCGATGGGGTTCATGTTTTGAAAATAGGGTTTCATTTTGCCTCCTTGTGCAAAGCGCTCTCAGTGCGCGCTATCGATTGGCTTTCCGAATTCCGAGTTGATCCAGGGCGATGATCCATTTGCAGATGTTGCTGGAACCTTCCACCATCTGGTATGTGGGCGCATCCCTGTAATACCGGGCCACCGAATACTCCGTGGAGTACCCGTACGCGCCCAGGATCTTCATGGCCATGTGGGAGGCCTTCACCGCGACTTCGCCGGCCAGGTACTTGGCGTGCGCCACCTCCAGGGTGTTGCCCAGGTTGCCCTGGTCCTTTTGCCAGGCCGCCTTGTAAACCATGAGGCGTGCCGCCTCGATCTCCGAGGCCACCTGTCCGATGAGGTCCTGATTCATCTGGAACTGACCGATGGGTTTGCCGAACTGCTCCCGTTCCATGGCATAGGTGGTCACCGAGTCCAGGCAGGCCTGAGCCAAGCCCACGCCGCCGGCGGCAGCGGAAAGCCGGGTCTGATTGAGGGACCCGAACACGATCTTGGTGCCGTCGCCGGGTTTTCCCAGGATGTTTTCCTTGGGGACCTGGGTGTCTTCCAGAATGACCTCCCCTGTTGGAGAGGACCGGGATCCCATCTTGTCCAGGTCGGTGGTGGTGACGCCGTTGAAGTTTTTGGGCTCGATGGCAAAGGCGGACAAGCCCTTGCCTTTTGCTTCACGGTCCGTATAGGCGTAATAGACCAGCACGTCGGCTGCGGTGGCATTGCTGATCCAGGTCTTGTAACCGTTCAGCAGCCAGTGATCCCCTTTGTCCGCCGCAGTGGACTTCATGGCCATGACGTCGGATCCTGCATTGGGCTCGGTAATGGCGAACCCGCCCAGATACTCTCCGTTCACCAGCTTGGGAATGTACTTCTGCTTGGCCTCTTCAGTGCCGTACTTGTAGATCGTGTAGGCGCATCCAAGGGTGGACATGTTCACCTGCACACGCAGGGAGCTGGATGCCCGGGCGATCTCCTCGGTGAGGATCATGGCGGCCAGCCATCCCATCTCGTTTCCACCGTACTCTTCCGGAATCACCGTACCAAAAAACCCCAACTCAGCCATGGGCTTATGGGCTTCTTCATACGGGAAGTAGTGCTTTTCGTCCCACTCGTCTGCGAAAGGCGCAATCTTTTCGCTGGCGAAATCTCGGGCCATGTCCCGCAGCATCTGAAGCTCGTCACTAAGGGTAAAATCCATGAAACTTTTCCTCCTCTCTGAAATGGCGGTGCGTAATCAACACGCAAGGTGTAGGCGATGCAAATTGTGAAATATAGTACATAGCCTGGTGGATCGCAACAAAATAATTGCCTTTCGTCTGCCTCCGTCCCGGAACATTGCCGGAAGGTCTTTACAGGAACGCCCGGGGCACAAAGTGAAACCCCTGGAGGAAACCGGAAAAAGGCTTCGTGCCTGCAAGTTGTAGGGCTTATGTCTGCTATGTTATCATCCTTTATGACCTCGAAAAAAGTCGAAATTTAGGTACGAATCCATCCAACACCGGGAGGCCGGAATGAAAAACCACCAGGAAGCTTCGAGCGAGGATCGCCTCCGGCGGATTCTCGATATCATGGAGGACGGTGTGTACGTCATTCGGGAGGACCTGAGCGTGGAGTACACGAACCGGGCTATGGCTCGATTCGAAGAGGAGGACGACGGCAGAACCTACTGCTACAGGCTGATCTTCGGGCGGGATAGTGTGTGCCCCTGGTGCCGGGCGCGCGAGGTGTTTGACGGACAAGAAATTCGATGGGAGCACCAAGTGCCCGAGCTCGGCCGGACCTTCGACATAACGGAGGTTCCCATTCGGAACCGGGACGGATCCAAGTCCAAGCTCAGCGTGTACCGTGATGTCACCCGAAGAAAAAGCCGGGAAAAGACCCTTCAGACCAGCCGGGAGGATTACGAGCGACTCTTCGAACACGCGGGAACCGGGGTGTATATCAGCAGCAAGGAGGGAAAATTTCTCAAGGCCAACCAGGCCCTGATCGAGATGCTCGGGTATGAGAGCAGCGGCGAGTTCCTGAGCATGGACATCGCCACGGATCTCTACATGCGCGCCGAGGACCGGCGTGAGTTCCAGGAGCTGATCGAGCGGGACGGGCGGGTGATAGACTACGAGGTGGAGTTCAAGAAGAAGGACGGCTCCCCCCTTCCTGCGCTGCTCACCAGCCACGTGCGCAAGGATTCGCAGGGAAGGGTGCTGGGGTACGAGGGGATCATTGCCGACCAGTCCCATCGAAAGAAAATGGAGCGGGACCTCAAGGCCGCCCACAATTTTCTCAATATGATCATTCACAACTCCCCCAACGCCATCATGGCCACGAACATGCAGGGAGACATCATTCTGTGGAACACCGCGGCCCAGGAGACCCTCGGGTACTCAGCCAAAGAGGTGATCGGAAAGATGAACATTCGGGCCATCTACCCCCAGGGTATGGCCAGGGAGGTGATGAAGATGATGCGAAGCCCCGAGTACGGGGGCGTAGGCCGCCTCCGCTCCTACCCCATGGTCTATGTGAGGCGGGACGGGGAGATCATCGAGGGCAACCTGTCCGCGGCCATTCTCTACGGGCCCTCCGGAGAGGAGCTGGCTTCAGTGGGCATCTTCGTGGACCTGAAAGAGCGGCTGCACATGGAGCGGAACCTCAGGGAGGTCCAGGAAAAGCTCCTTCAGTCGGAAAAGCTGGCGGCCATGGGCAGGCTTACCTCTCAGATCGCCCATGAGCTCAACAACCCCCTCTATGGCATCATGAACACCCTGGAGCTCCTCAAGACCGAAATTCCGCCGAAGAGCAAGCGGAGACGGATTCTGGAGATGGCCCTCTCCGAGACAGAACGCCTCACCGAGCTTCTTCGGAAGATGCTCAGCTTTTCCAGGCCGGACGAGGAGGAGAAGCAGCCCACGAACATGAACACCATCCTGGACGAGATCCTCCTGCTGGTGAAAAAACAGCTCCAGGAGCACGGCATTCAGGTGGCCGCCTCGTTTCAGGATGCGCTTCCTTTGGTGAACGCTTCACGAAACCAGCTCAGGCAGGTGTTTCTGAACCTGATCGCCAACGCCCGGGACGCCATGCCGGAGGGGGGCACGCTCACCATCACCACCTCCTCCACCAAAGACCGTGTCCGGATCGAGATCGAGGATGACGGGGTCGGCATTCGGGAGGAGAACCTGCCCAGGATCTTCGACGCCTTCTTCACCACCAAGGACAGCGTCAAGGACGTCGGGCTCGGCCTCTCGGTGTGCTATGGCTTCATCGAGGAGCACGGCGGCGATATCCGCGTCCGAAGCCGACACGGTGAAGGGACCACCTTCACCATACTCCTGCCTGCTGCACCGGATTAGTGCCTTACTCATGAGAGGGAAGAAAAATATAGTATTTATAGAAAAAACAGAATTTGATTTTCCTTGACAAACGGTAAAAACTATAATAACGGTAAATATAAACCCGGAACGGGAGTCCCTCATGGAAGATATTCTCACTGTGTACACGGCCAGCCAGTACTGCAATGTGTCGCCCAAGACCATCATCAACTGGGTCGATGCCGGCCACATCAAGGCCTATCGGACCGTGGGCGGTCATCGCAGGATCCGGAAGCCGGACCTGGAGGCGTTCATGAAGCAGCAGGGGATTCCAGCCCCCGAGGCCGGTGTGGAGGACGAACGTAAACGAATCCTCATCGTGGACGACGATCCGATCATAGTGGAAACCCTGGTGATGGCGCTGGAGGAAGAGGAGGCGGACTACGAGATTATCTCCGCCTCGGACGGTTTCGAGGCCGGGTTGCAGGTGAACCACTTCCGGCCTCATCTCCTGATTCTGGACATCATGATGCCCGACATAAAAGGGTATGACGTCTGTAGGAAGATCAAGGAGAACGAAGAGACCCGGGACACCAGGGTCATCGTCCTGTCCGCATATCTCGATGACGAGAAGTTCAAGAAGATGAAAGAGTACGGGGCGGACCTGTGCTTCTCCAAGCCGCTGCCGCTCTCCACACTCAAGGCGGAGGTCGCCCGGCTCCTGGGTGCGGATTGAGTTCACACGCCCCGGAAGAGATCGGGCCCCCTGAAAACCAAGCGAGGCGCCCATGAAGCTCAAGCAGGCCCTGAGAGACCGCAAGTTCGTCGTGACCTCGGAAGTCCAGGTTCCTGTGGATGAAGATCCGGCCTCCCTGGTCAAGCGCCTGGAGCTGGTCCGAGGACGCGTGGACGGGGTGTCGGTTCCGGAGATGGAACTGGAAGGTGTGGTGGGGGACTCCATCAAGACATGCCGGTTGCTTCTGGAGAACCGCTTTGAAAGCATCTATCAGACCACCACCAGGGACAAGTCAAGGCCGAGGCTCCAGAAGGACTTGCTGAGCGCCCATGAGGCCGGGGTGGAAAACCTGCTGGTCTTTACCGAGGACTACAGGATCACCGGTGACAGCCTTCAGGAGATGATGTTTTTTCACGTGGACTCGGGCAAGCTGGCCTCGGTCCTGGAGCATTTGCGTGACGGGGTCTCTGTGGACGGCGGGGACCTTGAAGGGAGCGCCGAGTTCACCATGGGCGCCGGTGTGGAGTCCAATTGGGGAAAGAACGTCCCGGACATGGAGAAACGGGAGATGGAGGAGATGATCCGCGTGGGATCGGGCTATTTTCTGACCACCCCGGTGTTCGACCTGGACCGGTTCGAAAAGTTCATGAAGCAGGTGGGTCCCTTGGGCGTTCCAGTGATCGCGGAGGTGATGATCCTGCGCACCGCCGGCATGGGCCGGTTCCTGAACCGGCATTTGAAATCAGGGCTGGTGCCGGAGCGGATCATTCGAAAATTCGCAGGGAGCGCGGACCGGCGCAAGGCGAGCATCGAGGTGTTCACGGAGATCGTCTCCGGGCTCAAGGACCTCTGTCAGGGCATTCACATCATCACGGTGGGGGAAGAGGAAAAGCTGCGGTTGTACCTGGACGCGGCGGGACTGAAGCGGCTCTGATCCGGTTCCTTTGCCCATCGCCTTCCCCTCCCGACTTCCCTGGATGGGCCGTGCACCGGCCCGAAGAAGAGGAGGAGTGCTTCGGTGGAAGAGATCAGCCTGACTATAAACGGCAGGCCGGTGCTGTGCGCGCCGGGCACCTCGCTCCTCGATGCGGCCCGCGGAATCGGAGTCTTTATTCCCACGCTGTGCCATCATGACGAGCTCAAGCCGGCCGGCGCGTGCCGGGTCTGTCTGGTGGAAGACGAAAAGACCTCGCGCATCATGGCCTCCTGCGTCACGCCCGCGGCCCCTGACATGGCCATTCTTACGGACTCTCCGGCCGTACTCCATCACCGGGCCAATGTGATCCGGCTCATGCTGGCCGGCCATCCCGAGTCCTGCATCCTGTGCGACCAGGGAAACCGGTGCGGCCTTCGCAAAATCGCGGCGGACCTGGGCGTAGGTCGAATAGACCTCTACCCCATGCCCCGCTGCCTTTCCTACGAGGACGCCAACCCCTTCATTGTCCGGGATCTCACCAAGTGCATCCTGTGCGGCCGCTGTATTCGGGTGGACCGGGAGCTGGTGGTGGTGGGGGCCATTGATTATCATTTTCGCGGTTTTGACGCCTACCCGGCCACTCTGCACCAGGAACCGCTGGAGCGCTCCAGCTGCACCTTCTGCGGGACATGTGTGGCCGCATGCCCCACGGGCGCACTTCGAGCAAAGACACACGGGCACGCGGGAAGCCCGGAGCGGTGGTCACCTTCGATCTGTGGTTTCTGCGGCGCGGGGTGCGCGCTTCGCCTGGGAATCTCGGACGGGCGGATCGTGGAGGTGGAGCCGGCGTCGGAATCGGGAACAGCCAACGGCTCCACCCTGTGCGTGCGCGGCCACTTCGAGCAGGACTTCCTGGAGGCCCGGGACAGGCTTCGGGCTCCCCGGGTGAAACGAGGAGAGGAGCAGGTAGAGGTTTCCTGGCAAGAGGCGCTGGAAACAGTGGCCGGCACGCTTCGTTCCATCCGCGCCGAGAGTGGGCCCCAGAGCATAGCCTTTCTCGGATCACCCAACTGCACGGTGGAAGAGAACTACCTGCTTCAGAAGACGGCCCGGACTCTCGTGGGGACCAACAACATCCTGCTCGACGGGCAGGACCGACCTTTGGCCGAACAGGTAACAGGGCTTTATCCCTTTGGAATGCGCCGGCTGGAGGAGGCGGAAGCCGTTCTGGTGGCCGGGGCCGACCCCACGGAGCTGCACCCCGTGTTGGGGTATGCCCTGAAACGGGCCGGGCGGTGGAAGGGGGTTCCCCTGGTGGTTCTGGACTCCCTGCGCACGGATCTGGTTTCCTTTGCCCGGGCTTGGCTTCCCACAGCACCCATGGAATACGCAGAGGTCTTGGATGCCCTGATCTCCGTAATGCCGAAAGCAGGAGGTCCGGAGCCCGTTGCGAACGAGGAATTGTGGGACCTGAACGCCGTGTGCCGGCGGAACGGATTCACCCCGGCGGATCTGGAGAGGGCGGCACGCCTCCTTCGAGGAAGGCGTACGGTTTTTGTGGTGGGAGAGCGCGCCCTGGGTTCTTCCCACGCCGGGCGAATGCTGCGCTCCCTTCGCAATCTCGGCCTGCTCACAGGGGGTTCGAGCGGTGCGGATACATTCCTGTTCCCCGGGGCCGAGTGCAACCGCACGGGCGCCCTGGACATGGGGGTCTCACGGCGCATGCTCCCCGGACGGATGCCCGTAGAAGAGGAATCCGGCCGCCGATACTGGGAACACGCCTGGGGTGTGCGCCTCTCCCCGGATCCCGGACTCTCGCCGGCCCGCCTGATCCGGGAAGCGGAGCAGGGGAATCTCAAGGCCCTGTACGTGATGGGCTCAAACCCCTTTCGCGGCTTCCCCCAGCCCGGGCGGGTGCGGGCCGCACTCAAGGGCCTGGACCTGCTGGTGGTCCAGGACATTCTGGAAACCGAGACCGCGGCTGCAGCACATGTGGTTTTTCCGGGTGCGGCTTCTGGAGAAAAAGAGGGAGCATTCGTAAATCTGGAAGCCCGGCTCCAGGGTTTTCCGCCCGCCGTTCCGCCGCCAGGCAAGGCCCGGCCGGACCGGGACATTCTGCTGGACCTGTTTGACGGCCTTTCCGCCTCTCCCGGTCCATACTCCGATATCACAGACCTGCGTAAAGAGATCCAAAGGCTGGTTCCGGGGTATGCGGCCGTATCATTTTCAGCAGACGAAAAAGGGCCGCCGCAGTTTCGGGAATTTCCGCCCGGCGTCCTGGAAAAGGCCGCAGGTTATTCCGCGCCCGAACCGGCTCCGGATCTCGAAGAGGATCCGGAGCACCCCTTTTGGGCTGTGCTGGAGACACCTCGCTGCCACATGGGAGGCGGAACCCGCACCTCTCGATCCGTCCGCGCAGGCGCGCTGGAGCCCTCCGCGGGCCTGGAGGTGAGCCGGGATGACGCTGAGCGGGTGGGGCTCGAGCCCGGGGATCGAGCCCGGGTGGTCTCCACATGGGGTTCGGTGGAGCGGGCCGTGGATATCAGCCCCAGCCGGCGCTTGCGACCCGGCTTCATCAAGGTGGCCGCCGGAGTGCAGGGCAACGACGCCATGCAACTGCTGCCGCTGGATCAGGAGGGTTTACCGCACAGGGCGTGCAGGGTGAGGATCGAAAAGGCCTGATTCCGTCTGAGGACCTCGAGGAGAGGATTTTATGGAGAGAAAACCGGTTGACCTGGCCAAGCTGGATCCGTTGCTGGAGAAGCACGCCAACGCAAAATGGGATTTGATACCGCTGCTCCAGGAGGTGCAGGAGATTTATGGTTATGTTCCTCCGGAAACCCTGGATACGGTCGCCGACCACCTGGGTCTCTTTCCCAGCGAGGTGGAGGGCGTGGTCACCTTCTACGCGGGTTTTTCCCTGGAACCCAAGGGCAAGTATGTGGTTCGCGTGTGCCGGGGCACCGCCTGCCACGTAAGGGGAGGGCGGAGCATCCTGAGGTTGATGAAAAAGGAGCTCGGGCTCGAGGAAGGGCAGACCGACGAGGACTACCGATTCACCCTGGAGACCGTGGCCTGCCTGGGGGCGTGCTTTCTCGCACCCACCATGATGGTGAACCGGACCTATTACGGAAGGCTGGCTCCTGCGAAGGTCCGAACGATCCTGACCGAGTACGGCGGCCGGGACGGGCAAAAGGGAGAGTGAACCCCATGGCAAGGCTCGCGTCCATCGGAGACCTGGAGTGGTACCGGAACGAGATTCTCGCACGGGAGGGCCGCGGCGGGACCCGGGTGAACATCTGCATGACCGGCTGCCGGGCATACGGCGCAGTGGAGGTCCGCGACGCCCTGGTGGAGGAAGTCGAATCCCAGGGCCTGGCAGGGGAGGTGGAGATCCGTTCCACGGGGTGTCACGGCTTTTGCGCCAAGGCGCCCGTCCTGTCCATCGACCCGCTCGGGATCCAGTACCAGGAGGTCGCGCCTGAGGACGCCCGGGAGATCGTCCGGCATACCCTGAAGGAGAACCGGTTCATAGAGCGCCTGTCTTACCGGGATCCGCGCACCGGGTCGGCGGTTCCCCACCGGAGTGAGATTCCCTTTTACAAGGCCCAGGTGCGGCGGGTGCTGGCCAACTGCGGGCGCATCGATCCCACCAGGATAGATCACTACATTGGGGCGGGCGGTTACCAGGCCGTGGTCCGCGCCCTTTCGAACATGACGGCGGATGAGGTGATAGAAGAGGTAACCGAGGCCGGGTTGCGGGGGCGGGGCGGGGCCGGTTTTCCTACAGGCCTCAAGTGGTCCTTTGCCCGCAAGGCTCCCGGCCGTCCCAAGTACATCATATGCAACGCGGACGAAGGGGATCCCGGCGCCTTCATGGACCGGGCCGTGCTCGAGGG
>CAZQCK010000048.1:0-22426 GCA_964591925.1 uncultured Desulfobacterales bacterium | reverse complement strand
AAATCTGACCCAAATCTGAGCGGCAATTCTGTGAATTTATTTTTGAGCGAGCCCTAAGGCGGGCCATCACCCGCAACCCAACAGACGTTATGCCGGCTCCGGAGGTCGGGGCTTTCCTCCGCTCCCTTCGCTCCCGGCCTGGTCATTGCGGGCGGTTACGACCGGGGGATTCCTGCCCCCTCCGCGTTCCACCCCCGCCACCAGGCCTTAACTGCCCAAGGAGGCTTTCTTGTTCATACCTCCTCACCTCTTTAATCGTGTTCCCGGCGGGGGATGGCCGCGGTTTCCCCCGGACGTAATCGCCCGCAATGACGAAGGCCTCCCGCTAATGTCCGCTACGGAAAGCCCCGACCTCCTCCGCCGCCGGCCTTGCAAAAAGTCAAAATCTTCCGACAAGCCGCGACAGGCTGCAATTTGAAACGCTCAATTCAGGTGTCATCCTTGTCGTGCTTCGTATCCTTCTCAATGAAGTTTCCGCTCCGGTGATCCAGCTTGGCCGCGAATTCGGCGTATCGGATCAGGGCCCCCAGGGCCCGGGCCCCGCGCTCCGGGCTTGGGAGGACCGGGATCCCCTGATCCTGGAGCTCCCGAATGAACGGGTCTTCCCGGGTGCGAAAGGAGAAGCCCAGAAGGGGTTTTTGGTAGGTCCTGCGCAGGGAGGCGATAATTCGGGCCTGCTCTGCGACGAGCTTATGGGCCTGGTCCGGAACCTCCTCCGGAGGCACGCCCATGGCCTCCAGGGCCCGTTTGACCGTCTTGGAGGGGACCAGGAAGTAGACGAGGAGTGCGCCGGCACCCGGATCCTGAAGAAGGATCTCCGGAATGGCGGAGAAGTAGTCCAGGGGGTTCTTCGTAAAGGTGAAGTCCACGGGATTGCCCACGCTTCCGGTCCCCGGCACGTAAGGGCTCAGCCGCTCCAGGGTGTCCGGGCTGAGAGGGGTGAGCGAAACCCCTGCCCGGCTGCAAGCGTCCGCCGCCGCCGCCCCCGGACCTCCTGAGTGTGTCTGGATGATCGCGCCCCGCCCTTTGGGTGGAGTGCCTGCACCCAGGGCCCAGCAGAAGTCGAACAGCTCCTCCACGGAGGTGGCCCGAATGACGCCCGACTGGCGGAACACGCCGTCGTAAAGCGGGTCCGGCCCGGCCAGCGCACCGGTGTGACTGCGGCCCGCCTTGCTTCCGGCCTCGGATCCACCCACGTAGTACGCCACAATAGGCTTGTGGGGAACGATGGCCCGGGCGGCCTCCACAAAGTCCCGCCCTCGGCGGATCCCTTCGATGTACAGGGCGATCACCCGGGTGTGCGGACAGGCCGCGAGGTACTCCATACCGTCCACGAGGTCGATGTTCGCCTCGTTGCCCACGCTGATGCCCGTGCTGAAGCCCAGACCGAACCGGCCCAAGAGGTCGAACATTTGGGTCACAAAACTGCCGCTCTGGGAGACCATGCCGATGAATCCCGGCCGGCAGGTGTAGTCGAAAAACGTGGTGTTGAATCGAAGGTGGGGGTTCACCACGCCGATGCAGTTGGGCCCCAGAAACCGAAGGCCCTGTCGATCGGCCGTTTCCTCCACCTTGTCCTGGAGCGCCCTTCCCGCCTCCGTTCCGAGCTCGGCGAATCCGCCCGAAACCACGATGGCACGGCGGATACCCTGTTCACCGCAGACCTCGAGGGTTTCGGGTACGAGCCGGGTGGGGAGAATGATCAGTGCGAGATCGGGAATCTCGGGGAGGTCCCTGACATCACTGTAGGCGGGCAGTCCCAGGACTGTGGACTCCTTGGGATGTATGGGATAGACGGGGCCTTCGAAGCCCAGATCCAGCATGGCCGAGAGCTGGGTCGTTCCCATGGCGAAGTAGCGGTTGGAGGCGCCGAACACCGCGACACTGCGGGGATTGCAGATGCGGTAAAGCGGACTTTGGTCCAAGGGGATCAACATGGCGCCGGTTCCGCCTGAAGTACCACCAGCGCGTCGGCGGCCACAATGCCGCCCTGGGGCGTTATGATCATGGGGTTCACATCCAGCTCGGCCACGGGGTCGAGCTCGATCCCGATCCGCCCCAGCTCGACCAGGGCGCCGCACAAGGCCTCCAGGTCCACTGCCGCCTGGCCCCGGAAGGGGCCCAGCATAGCTGAGGCGCGGAGCTCACGGGTCATGTCCTCGGCCTCGCCCCTGTCGAAAGGGGCCACGCGAAAGGTCGTGTCCTGAAGGACCTCGGTCAGGACGCCGCCCAGCCCCAGCATGACACAGGGTCCGAACTGGGGGTCGCGGGTCAGGCCCATAACGAGTTCCCGGTTTCCGGGTACCATCTCCTGGACGAGAACGCCCTCGAGCGGATATGGTGCCGTCTCGAGAATACGCCGGAATCCCCGCTGCAGGGTCTCCGCATCGGAAAGGTTGAGCAGCACGGCCCCGTGCTCGCTCTTGTGGAGGAGATCGGCGGAGCAGGCCTTGAGGGCGACCGGGTAGCCCAGCTCCCGGGCAATGGAAACGGCGTCGGCTACGTCCTGTGCAAGGCCCTCACGTGTGACCGGGATGCCGTAGGCCGCCAGCAGGCGTTTGGAGTCGTACTCCGAGAGGTTGCGCCGGCCCCGGTCCAGCGCGGATTTAATGAGCTCCACGGGGTTTGTCTGCGTCATCTGCTGTTCCTTGGTGGGAAGTTTAAGGCCGGGCCACCAGGGTCATGAGTCACCACTGGTTTCCTCGGGCGGCTTTTTCTTCCTTTTTCGTCTGCTTTTCTTGCTGGTTTTGCGCTGGGGTTCCGCCGAGGAATCCTGTGCCAGCCCGAAGACGCCACCCGGTTTAGAGCTGGTGGCGATCTTTTTGCCCGGTGGACCGATAGGCTTTTCTTTCTTGGACTGCGGCTCCTTTTTGGTTTCGGCGGGCTTTTTTTCAGGCGCTTGAGGAGAAGCGTCCGCCTGGGGGTCACTGTGGCCGGCCGGCTTTTCCGGGGGGTGTGATTTTTTGGGTGGCCGGCGTTTTCTGGATCGGGAAGGGGGCTTGCGGTCCTTGACGGATTCATCCCCGGACGGCGGTGGTTCCTGGGCCTGCGCCTTGGGGGTCTCGGTCTCGGATCCCGTCGTCTGAGTCTCCAGGGGCCTCTCCGAGGGGCCGGGTTTTTGAGGCCGTCTCCGGCGGGATTCCCTGGATCGGTTGTCCTTTTTGGGTTTATGCGGCCTTGGGGGGCCGCTGGTGTCCTTGCGCTCCCCTCTCTGGACGAACCCGGCCTGGTCCTTCACGAACCAGTTTTCTTCAGGCCAGACCACGGGCAGCTTGTACCCGAGCATCTCTTCCAGGGGCTCCAGGTGATAGACATAGCGTTCACAGGCCAGGGTCAGGGCCTGTCCCTTTTTCCCCGCCCTGGCCGTTCGACCGATTCGATGGATGTAGTTCTCGGAGTCCTGAGGAAGATCGTAGTTGATGACGTGGGTTATGTCCTCCACGTGGATTCCCCGGGAGGCCACGTCCGTGGCCACGAGGATTTTCACCTTCCCGGACTTGAATCTCCCCATAAGGGCCAGCCTCTTGGGCTGGGGAAGATCTCCCGTGATGCCTTCGGCCGGATACCCGTTCCCCCGCAGCTTGCGGGTCAGCCAGTCCACGCCGGCTTTGGTGTTCGAGAAAATCAGGACGCGCTCCCAGTCTTCGCGCTGAAGCAGCCCCAGAAGGAGTTCAAGCTTCTCGTGTCTGCCCACATGGTACAAGCGCTGATCAATGCCCTCGACCACCACCTCCTCCGGAGTCACGGAAATGACCTCGGGAAGATTCATATACTCGTAAGTGAGCTCCAGAACGCGGTAGCTCAGCGTGGCGGAGAAGAGCATGGATTGGCGCTTTTCGTAATGGGGCAGCTTTCGAAGGATGTAGCGCATGTCTTGGGTGAACCCGAGATCAAACAGGCGATCGGCTTCATCAATGACCAGGGAGTTGATGCCGGCGGGCTTGAAAATTCCCTGCTTGAGATAATCGATGATGCGCCCGGGCGTGCAGATGACGATGTCCGGGCCTTTTCGAAGGATGTCCGCCTGCTTTTTGTAGTCGATACCTCCCACGACCTGGGCGAGGGTAAGCCCGGTGTGAGCGCCGAGCAGGGCTGCATCTTCGTAGATCTGGAGTGCGAGCTCCCGGGTCGGAGCCACCATGAGGGACGAAGGGAGGTTTTTCTGTTTCCTTCCGGCCTCCGAGAGGAGCCTGTCGAACACCGTGACCAGGAAGGCGGCTGTTTTTCCCGTTCCCGTCTGGGCCTGGCCGGCCACGTCGCTTCCGGTCAGGGAAAGGGGAAGAACCTGGGCCTGAATGGGCGTGCAGAACGTGAACCCGGCGTCTTTCAGGCCGGAGAGGATCTCGTCTTTGAGCCGAAAATCTTCGAATTTGGTCTGGGTCAAAAATCGGGGCGTGTCCGCACGGAGAGCGCCTTGTGCGTCTGAATCTTCGGGCATGTTGTCTTCTTCTCTGATGGTGTTTTCGGGGAGAGGATCTCTTTGGTTCCGATCCACTGTTGCGATTGTCCTCGAAAGGGAACTCCGAGGAGGCTCGGATGGCTTGACGTTTCCGCTAGAATAAAGAATTTCGACGGGATTGTAAAGGAGGAGCCGAAGGACAAAAAGCCGGCTCATTCAAAGCCGGCTTTTTGTCCTTCGAGGGGCGAGGGGTCGATCACGCCGCCTGGCTTTTGTCATTGTCTTTGTAATCGTGTTTGAGCCCGCCGTCCACGGTCCCGTGCACCTTTTCCCGCTCCTCGGCGAAGTCGAAACCGGTCCAGATACCGATGGAGCGAAGAATGGATTCCTGGGGGTGGTAGCGGCGAAAGATCTTGAAGTAGTAGGCCGCCTCTTTGCTGTTCAGCACCGCGGCGGGGTTTTCAGCCTTGAGTCGCTCCCATTCGTCGTCGCTGATCTCCTGCTCGGCAAGGCGTTCGCCCAGGTCCTCGCAACCGGCGCCCTGGGTGTACTGGACCTTGTAGCGCCACAGGATGTCATCCGGAAGATACCCCGTGTCCTCAAAGGCCTTTCTGAGGATCCACTTCTCGATCTTTGCGCCGTTGTGCTCCCGGATCTTGAGTTCCGGCGGGATCTTCATGGCGAGATCCATCATGGACACGTCGAAAAAGGGGACGCGGAGTTCCAGGCTGAAGGCCATGCCCATGCGGTCCGCTCTCTGGAGATTGATATTGTGCACGTTCAGCAGGAGCCTTCGAGCCTCGGCGTTGAGCCGGTCGAAAGGGAAGTTCTTCATGTAGTGGTAGCCGGTGAAGATCTCATCGGCTCCCTCGCCCGTGAGTACCACGGTGACGTACTCCGAGGCCAGCTTGCAGGTGAAGTAGCAGGGAACGGCGCAACGCACCAGAGAAGGATCATAGGTCTCGAGCTTCCGGATTACACGGGGCAGGGCCTCGTAATAGTCCTCTTCCGTGAACACCAGCTCGTGATGGGTGGAGTCAATGTGCCTTGCCGCAATGCGGGCCGCCTTGATGTCGTCGCTCAATTCTCCCTGCCGGTCCTTCATGCCCACGACAAAGGTGTGGAGATGGGGTATCTCGTCCGCCGCAATGGCGGCCACCAGGGAGCTGTCCAGCCCGCCGCTGCAAAAGGAGCCCACCGGCACCTCGGGGTCGGCCAGAAGCCGGTCCTTGACACACTTGATGAAGGTCTTCCGGATCGTGTCCGCGGTCTTGCCAATGTCCGTAAGGTGGTGCTCCCTGACCGGCGGAACGTCGTAGAAGGGCACGAATCCGTCTTTGAGCGTGTAGTAATGGCCCGCGGGAAACTCGTGGACCTCCTCCACTCCGGCCAGGCTCATGGCGCCCAGCTCGGAGGAGAAATAGAGATGCTCCTTGTAGTACCCGTAGTAGAGGGGCTTGATGCCTATGGGATCCCGGGCCAGCATGAAATCGTCCCCGTCGAAGATGGCGAACGCGAACATGCCGTTGAGGTCCTTGACGCACTCCGGGCCCTTTTCCTGGTACAGATGCAGGATCACCTCACTGTCTGATTTGGTATGGAAACGGTATTTCGAAGAAAGTTTCGTACGCAGTTTTCGGAAGTTGTAAATCTCTCCGTTGCAGATAATACCCAGGCTTCCACCGTTCGCAACAATGGGCTGATGCCCCTTGGCCACGTCTACGATGGAAAGACGCGTGTGGCCGAACACGAACTTCCCGTACTCATGGACGCCCCGGTCGTCTGGGCCGCGGTGAGGCAGCGCGTCCAGCATTCGGTTGATGGTGGTGGTGTCTCGGGTTCCGACACATCCGGCAATACCGCACATGATGGGATCTCCTTTCCGGTTTCTTAGAACCGACCGGTTCGCGCCCTTTAGTTTTACTGACACGAACAGGAAAAAATAATTTTAGATCAAATAATGTGAGCTGAAATGATTTGAGTACAAACATAATGAATAAAACATCCTTTGTCAACCTGAATTGAGGGTCAAGAAAGGATTTGCATTGGCAACCGCATTCCTACCGCATTCCTGTTGTTTGACAGCCAAGAGGCCTTTGGCTATGGTCGGAATGAGAAAGGAACGTCGATAGCCCCGCAAGACGCCGGAATCTCGCGCCAAGCCGCAAGGACCGCAAAGTGAACTGATTCATATGAAGAGGTTTTTTTCTTGGCGGTCCTGGCGTCTTTGCGAGAAAATACGGTTTTTACGAAATCGTCAAAAGTCGGTTACGCGTTCATGAAAAAGACTATGGATCCGAGGATGCACTCGGCCGAGCATGTGCTGAACCAGGCCATGGATCGTATGTTCGGCTGCGGCCGCTGCGTCACGGCCCACATCGAGCGAAAGAAGTCCAAATGCGACTACCGCATCGATCGGTCCCCGGAACATGAGGAGCTGCGAGCGGTGGAGGAGGCTGTAAACCGAGTGATTCGAGAGGACCTGCCGGTCACCGAGCGTTTTATCCCGCGCGATGCATGCGCAGAACAGTTCGATCTGGGCCGCCTTCCCGAAGATGCCGGAGATCACATCCGTATCGTGGAGATCGGTGACTATGACACCTGTCCCTGCATCGGGCCCCACGTTCGAAACACCGCGGAGATCGGCTCGTTACGCATAGTGTCCAGCGATTTTCGGGACGGAGTGCTTAGAATTCGCTACAAGCTGTCTCAGCCGGAGCCGTTGTAGTCCCTTCGAGGGGGCCCTGAGAGCTCGGCGCACGCCCGAATCCCCTTCGGGCAGCTTCCTCTGGATACATGCCGGCGCATGGTTGAATCGCACCCCGCCTCCTGACGCAGGCTGGAGGGCTGTGGATTCAGGCGTGGTCTCTCCACCGGCTTGGAATGACTGCCAGCCGCCACCGGCAAAGGAACGGCCGGTGAAACCGGCCGCGCCGGGTGTGGTGGTGCCGAGGAAAGGAGGATTGATTCATGATTCGGAGTTTGAGCGGAAAAACGCCCAGCATAGCGGCGTCGGCCTTTGTGAGCGAGGCGGCTTACGTGGTCGGGGACGTGGTGATAGGAGAGGAGTGCAGTGTCTGGCCTGGTGCGGTCCTGCGGGGGGATTTCGGGCGCATCCGCCTGGGCCGGAACGTGGCCGTGGAGGACAACTGTGTGATCCACTCCGGCAGCCCTTCCTCTCCTGTGGGGGACGTGGACGTCGGAGACCGGGTCATGATCGGTCACGGCGCAGTGCTCAACGGCCGCCGCGTAGGGAACGATGTGTTGATCGGAATGAACGCCACCCTCCTGCACGACTCGGAAGTGGGAAGCGAATGTATTCTGGCCGCCGGTTGCCTTGTGGGACAGGGAATGATGGTTCCGGACCGCTCCCTGGTGGTGGGCGTGCCGGGCAAAATCAAGGGAGCACCCACGGAGGCGCAGCTGTGGTGGGTCAGGCAGGGACCCCAGGGGTACGAGGATCTGGCCCGGAGGTACCGGGAAGAAGGACTGTAGAAAGCAAATACGTCTCAGGAGGACCATCATGCAGGTTCCATGTGTGGAATATCCGGGTGTCCGAAGGATGGGACGACGGGAGTTTCTTCGGCTGGCGGGATTGTCTGCGGCGGGGTTGGCTGTGGGATGCGCGGTTAATCCGGTGACCGGTGAATCCCAGCTCATGCTGGTTTCGGAGCGGCAAGAGATTCAACTCGATCGAAGCAACCGGCCTCACCAGTTTTCAGCGGACTATGGCCCGGTGCAGGACAAGTCTCTGAACGAGTATGTGAACCGGACCGGCCTCGATTTGGCCAAACGGACCCACCGCCCGGACCTGCCCTACTCCTTTCGAGCTGTAAACGCCCCCTATGTGAACGCGTATGCATTTCCGGGCGGAAGCATCGCCTGCACCCGGGGGATCCTGGTCGAGCTGGACAACGAGGCCGAGCTCGCCGCGCTTCTGGGTCATGAGCTCGGCCATGTCAACGCGCGGCACACGGCTGAGCAGCTGTCCAAGAGCATGGTGGTCTCGGCCGCGGTCGGAGGGCTGTCCGCGGCCGTATCCTCAGGTGACTCCACCTTGGGCAACCTGGTTTCCGGGCTTGGAGGCATCGGGGCCGGGGCCCTGCTGGCCAAGTACAGCCGGGACAATGAACGGCAGGCTGACTCCCTGGCCGTGGGCTACATGGTGCGCGCCGGATACAGCCCCGAGGGCATGGTGGGACTGATGGAGATGCTTCGAGAGTCCTCGGACCGAAAGCCCAACGCCTTCGAGCTCATGTTCTCCACCCACCCCATGAGCGAGGAGCGGTATGCCGCGGCCCGCCGGGCCGTAGAGACGAGGTACCGGAACGACCTGGGCAAACCGCTCCACCGGGAGCGGTTCATGGATCGGACGGCCGGACTGCGCGCCATACGGGGCGCTCTAGAGGCCATGCAGGCGGGGGACAAGGCCATGGGCCGGAAGAACTGGGCCGAGGCGGAGGCCCAATACCGCAAGGCCCTCCAGGAAGCACCCAAGGACTACACCGCCCTGGTGAAGTGCGCGGAGTGTCAAGTGGCTCGAAAACGCTACACCGAGGCACGCCGCTATGCGGAGTCGGCCCAGAATGTGTATCCTCAAGAGGCCAAGGCCTATCAGGTAAGTGGAGTCTCGCGCATCATGGCCCGCGACTGGGAAGGGGCCCTGGAGGAGTTTTCCGCTTATGAGGAGCGGCTTTCGGGAAATCCCGGCATTACCTTCCTCAAAGGGCTTTGTCTCGAGGGGATGGGCCGAAGACAGGATGCCGCGCAGACGTATTATCGTTATCTGCAGTCGGTAGACAGCGGAGAGCAGGCCCGGTACGCCTACAACCGGCTCGTGGAGTGGGGGTATGTCCAACCGAAAACACAGTGAGGCCCTAGGAGTCTCCGACTCCATGCCGGTAAGAACGCATTAAACTCCTGAATCGAGTGATTGTCGTCATGCCCGGAACCAAGATTATCTGTACCATCGGACCGGCCAGTGAGTCCTCGAACGTGCTCCGTTCCCTGGTGGAAAACGGCATGAGCGTGGCCCGTCTCAACTTCTCCCATGGTGACCCCGATGGACATCTTCGAAAAATCCGTTTGATCCGCAAGATCGGCGAGGATCTCGATCGCCCTGTGGCCGTTCTCCAGGACCTGGCCGGTCCCAAGATTAGAGTGGGGACCGTCCCGGACCCCGGCATCCGGTTGGAGGCGGGCGAATCCTTTGTCCTCACGAGTGAGCCGGTTGCCGGTTCTCATTCCCGAGTATCGGTTTCTTATTCAGGGCTTCCGGAGGAGGTGAGACCGGAGGACCGCATCCTGCTCGCGGACGGCCTCATGGAGCTGGTGGTGCGGGAGGCTGGAGGCACAGACATACGGACCGAAGTGGTGACCGGGGGGGTGCTGACCTCCCGCAAGGGGATCAATCTGCCCTCAGGCAGCGTCCGGGTCCCGTCCTTCACCGAGAAGGATCGCTTGGACCTGCTCTTCGGGCTCGAGCACGGCGTGGATTTCGTGGCCGTCTCCTTTGTTCGAGACGCCTCCGACGTTTTTCGAGTAAAGGAGATTATTCGAGATCGCGGAAAGGACACCCCGGTGATCGCCAAGATCGAGAAGCACGAGGCGCTGGAGGAGCTCGATTCGATCATAGAGGCGTCGGACGGGATCATGGTGGCCCGGGGCGACCTGGGGGTGGAGATTCCACCGGAGCGCGTTCCCGGTCTTCAGAAGACCTTGATTCGGCATGCCAACAGGGTGGGCAAGCCGGTAATCACCGCGACGCAGATGCTGCGCTCCATGGTGGACGCGCCGAGGCCCACCCGGGCCGAAGCCGCGGATGTGGCCAATGCGGTGCTGGACGGGACGGATGCGGTCATGCTATCCGAAGAAACGGCCACCGGAAGTCACCCGATCGGGGCCCTGCGGTTCATGGCGCGCATCGTGTCTTCGGCGGAAGAGGCGTTTCCCCACGAGCGATACCTGCGCTTCGTGCCCGGCCCGGATGTGTCGGAGTCCGTGGCCCACGCCGCCTGTGTGCTGGCGGAGCATCTGAAGGCAGCGGCCATCGTAGCGCCGACCAGCTCGGGAAGGACCGCGGCCCACGTCTCACGCTTTCGCCCGAAACAGCCGATCATCGCTGTTTCTCCGAACATTGTCTCCGTGCGCAGGGCCATGCTGTACTGGGGCTGCGAACCGGTGCACACCGGACCGCCCCGAGGAGACGAAGATGTGATAGAGCTCGCCGTGAATGCGGCCCTCAGAAGCGGCCGCGTGAAGGCAAAGGACCTGCTCGTGGTCACGGCCGGGCACCCCTTCCGGGTTCCCGGATCCACGAACATGATCCGGGTCCGCTCCGCTTGAAGTCGTCGAGGAAACGGTTTTCCTCTGGCGGGCGTCTCTTGTTTTTGCTAAGGTGTTTGAAATCCCCTTTTGCCGTTCCGGCGTCCTGTGCGGCCGGGCTCCTGCCTTCAGATCGGCCGTCGCGGCATCAGTAGATGGAAAGGAGCGACGTATCATGGAAGAGACCGCAAAGCTCGTCCTCGACGGAAAGACCTACGAGCTGCCGGTGGTCCGCGGCTCCGAGGGCGAGCGGGCCATTGATATTACCAGTCTTCGTCAGGAGACCGGTTTCATCACTCTCGACCCGGGCTACTCGAACACGGGTGCCTGCAAGAGCAGCATCACCTTTATGGACGGGGAGCAGGGCATTCTTCGGTATCGGGGCTACCCGGTGGAACAGCTTGCCGAGCGCTCCACGTTCGTGGAAACCGCTTACCTGCTCATTAACGGAGAGCTGCCCACACGAGAAGAGCTCACACGGTTTTCCGTGCTTTTGAACGATCACAGCCTGGTCCACAGGGACATGCTGCAGTTTTTCGACAACTACCCCAGGCGCGCACACCCCATGGGCATCCTCTCCTCCATGGTGAACGCGCTTCGTGCGTTCTACCCGGAGCTTCCCGAGCGCAGTGAGAAGGAGGAGATCCTGGTCACCTTCACCCGGCTGATTTCGAAGATCCGGACCATGGCGGCCATTTCCTACAAACTGAGCCGCGGTCACGAGGTCATCTATCCCAGGCCGGATCTCACCTATGCGGCCAACTTCCTGAACATGATGTTCGACTCCCCGGTCCGCCCCTATGATCTGGACCAGGACATCGCCCAGGCACTGAACGTCTTCTGGATCCTTCATGCGGACCATGAACAGAATTGCTCCACAGCGGCCGTGCGCCTGGTGGGAAGCGCCCGAGTGAATCTGTATGCGGCCATCTCTGCAGGCATCTGCGCCCTATGGGGTCCGCTTCACGGTGGAGCTAATCAGGCGGTGGTGGAGATGCTCGATGACATTCAGGAGAGCGGCGGGGACCCCGCTCCCTTTATAGCGCGGGCCAAGGATCGCAGCGATCCGTTCCGTCTGATGGGATTCGGCCATCGAGTCTACAAGACCTATGATCCCAGGGCGAAGATCATGAAGAAGATGGCGGACAAGGTCCTCAAAAAACAGAAACGCGACGATCCCCTCCTGGACATTGCCCGCCGGCTGGAAGAGGTGGCCCTGGAGGATCCCTACTTCATCGATCACAACCTGTATCCCAACGTGGATTTCTACAGCGGCATCGTCATGCGTGCCATGGGGATCCCCACGAACATGTTCACGGTCATGTTCGCCATCGGCCGCCTTCCGGGCTGGATCAGCCAGTGGAAGGAGAGCATGGACGATCCGGGCTGGAGGCTCCAGCGGCCCAGGCAGGTCTACACGGGCCCGAATGAGCGGGACTACATGCCCATGGACAAGAGAACGTGATGCGGTTCCCCCTCAGGAGAAGACCCCATGAATCTCGAAATGTTGTGGAGGAACTGTTCTGCAAGTGGCGGTTTACCCTCAACAATGCGTGAAACCTTCTGACCGCCGGGCGGAAAACGATCGGGGGGACAAGTGGCCGGCAACACCACGGACGAGCTGAAACGGCTCAAGAAAGACTACCTGGATCTCGATCGGGTGCACTACGAGGAAAAGGAGCTCCTGATCCGGATCATCCGATCACTGGGGTCTGCAGCGTCGGCGGACCCTCAGTTGGGCGAATCAGTCAAGGCCCTGGAGGCAGGCTTGGCTGTGGACGAGGCCCTTGATCAGACCGATCTGCAGGAACACCTCGATGAATTCAAGCTCCGGCTGATGCACCTTTCACCGGAGGAGTCCGCGGAGTCAGCGCGTGGTTTTTCGGACACCGACGCCCTCTTGGAACAGCTGTTCGACGCCTGCCGCATTCTTCGGAAGGTGATGATCGCGGTTCTGGACGACTTCTATCCTCTGTCCCGGGAACTGAAGGCCCAGGCCCAGGGCATAAACCTGGAGTGCGCGGAGGCCGGAAAGCACCTGGACCTCGAAGGGCCCTCCGAACGGTTTCTTATCTTCCTGGACGGGCTCAAGGGACATATCACCGAAGATTTCCGAGAGATCAGTCGTACCCTGTTCATCTTGCTCGACCAGGTCAAGGAGCTGGAGTCCTCCTTTACCGAGGAGTACGGCACAGAGGCGGAGCGCCTCAAAGAGATCGAGTACTTCGAGATGAAGGTGAATACCGAGGTGGGCTCGATTGTGAAGTCGTTCGACATCCACACCACCGTCAGTGAGATCAAGAAGGCGGTCTCCCGAAAGATCGAAAATCTCAAGGATCTCGTAAACCGAAGAAAACAAGAGGAAATCAGCCGTTCAGAGTCCTTTCAGCAGAGCATAAGCAGCTTGAAGAAACGGATCGATGAAGTTGAGCAGGACGCCCTGGAAATGTCGAAAAAGGCTGAGCAATTCCAGGCGGCGGCCATGAAGGACGAACTGACGGATCTTTACAACCGTAAGGCTTTCGACGAGCGTATGCGCCAGGCGCTGGAGGTCTTCAACCAGGGCGGGGGGACCTCGTTCGCCCTCATTCTCTTCGACATAGATCAATTCAAGGAGATCAACGACACCTTCGGTCATGTGGCCGGCGACAAGGTGCTTCAGAAGGTGAGCGAGTGCCTGAGGGAGACCTTTCGAAAGAATGATTTCATAGCCCGCTACGGCGGGGACGAGTTCGTCGTGCTCATCGAGGAACTCACCCGGGACCTGGCCCGGGAGAAGATCCTGGCCTTTTTGGAGCACCTCCGAAGACTTCGGTTCACCTCTCACGCCCGAGGGGACATAACCGTCGCCGTGAGCCCCGGAGTTGCCATGGCAAAGACGGGGGATACGCCGGAGACGCTCCTGGAGCGAGCGGATATGGCCATGTACGAAGTCAAGAAGCGGCGACACCCTCCGCCATGAAACGCGACGACCCCTCAGGCACCCAAGCTCACACCGCCCTTCGGGGCTCTCTCGAGCACCTCTACCGCCGATTCAACCACCGGTGTTTTGTCCGGCCCGACCCCCTGCAATTTCTTTACAACTACCCCTCGTCCCGTGACAGGGAGTTGGCCGCGCTGGTGGCCTCGTCCCTGGCGTACGGGAGGGTGGCCCACATTCTCAAAAGCGTTTCCTGTGTGCTGGACATCCTGGGGCCGGCCCCGCATGCGTTTCTCATGGAGTGCACACACGAGGAGTTGCACAGGGCGCTCTCGGGCTTCAGGCACCGCTTCAGCCCGGGAGTGGAAATGGCCGACCTCCTGTGGTCCGCGCGAAGGATTATTCGAGACGCAGGGTCCCTGGAGGCGTGTTTTACTGCAGGGCTGTGGGAGGGCCAGGAAACCATCCTTCCGGCACTCAACACGTTCGTTCAGGCCCTGCGCAACTCGGGAGGGCGGAAGGGATTCCTGCTGGCCCGGCCCGAGAAAGGAAGCGCCTGCAAGCGGTGGCATCTGTTTTTACGCTGGATGGTTCGAGAGGACTCTGTAGACCCCGGGGGATGGTCGGGCGTTAAACCGTCCATGCTACTTGTTCCCCTGGATACGCACATGCATCGGATCAGCCGCGGTCTAGGGGCAACTGCGCGGAAGCAGGCGGACGGAAAGGCGGCCCTGGAGGTGACCGAGATGTTCCGCCGAATCTCGCCCGAGGACCCGGTCCGCTACGATTTCTGTCTGACCCGGCTGGGGATCCGCCCGGAAGGGGGCCTGGAAGAATGGATCGCCCAATGCGGTCAAGCCGAGGGGAGGTGACCATGAAGATTCTGATGACGGGAGGAACCGGTTTTGTGGGCTCGAGGTTGACCAAGGCCCTGTGCGAGGACGGGCACCGGGTAACGGTGCTCACCCGCGCCCTTGGTTCGGGCCGGACCCTGCCCGAGGGGGCCGTTTTTTTGGAAGCCGTCTCCACCGAGCCGGGATCCTGGCAGGAGCAGGTGCCGACCCACGACGCGGTGATCAACCTGGCCGGTTCGTCCATTTTCACCCGCTGGACCCGGAAGGCCAAGCAGACCATGCGCGAGAGCCGGCTTCAGACGACCCGGAACCTGACCGACGCCCTGGACCGGTACGGCAAAGGGAGAAAGGTGCGTTTCCTCAGCACCTCCGCCGTGGGGTACTACGGGTTTAGCGGCGACGAGGTCCTGACGGAAGAGAGCCCTTCAGGGAACGATTTTCCGGCCAGCCTGTCAGAGGACTGGGAGCAGGAGGCACTTCGTGCCGGACGGAGCGGCGCCGAGGTGGTCCTTATGCGATTTGGAGTGGTGCTGGGGGCCGGGCAAGGGGCCCTGGCCAAGATGATCCCTCTTTTCAACAAGTATTTGGGGGGACCGTTGGGAAGCGGAGAGCAGTGGTTTTCCTGGATTCACATTCAGGACCTGGTCGACATCCAGCGGTTTTTGCTCGCCCGTTCGGACGTGGTCGGTCCGGTGAATTGCACCTCACCCGAGCCGGTTCGCAACCGGGAGCTCTCCCGCGCCCTGGCGGAGGCCCTGCACAAGCCGGCGCTCATGCCCCCGGTCCCAGGCGTGGTGATTCGGGCCGTCCTGGGGGAGTTCGGGAATGTGCTCATCAAGGGACAGCGGGTGATTCCGGCGCGATTGAATGCAGAGGGGTTCTCGTTTCGTTATTCCACCATCAAGCAGGCCCTGGAAGACCTCGTGGGTTGAGCCCGGAATCACTCCGATCGCCCGATGACCAGGTGGGCGTCTCCAAAGGGCCCCAGGCTCACGTATCTGCGGCCCTGGATCTCCATGTTGTAGCCCGAGGCGAGGGGAAAGAGGCCGCCTGCGTTCCAGATGATGCGAACGCCCTCGTCCCTGGGGACGAAGGCGTTTCGGCAGAGCTGCGCCAGGATATCTCTGGCCTCGGACTCGGAGCGCTTGACATTGGCCATGACCAGCTTGCGATCAGGGCCCTCCTGGGACGCGGCCTCGGAGGTGGCGGGTGATTCTTTCGGCTCTTCGTTGGAATCCGCTCCTGCGAGCAGCGCATCCACATCGTCCTGGGAGAGGATGTCTTCGTTCGAGACCATGGTGTTCGTGCGCTCCGTTCATGGTTGGAGGTCTTCAGGGGCGGGCACCTCGGGTACAACCAAGGAGTGTCCAGCCGTGTACAATATCCATCGGCGGGCCGATGCGTTTTCTTGAACCTGAATTGAGCGATTGTCGAGTTTGCCGAAGAGGCAAGGAAGAAGGTGCGTCGCTTCAAGTTGAAGGGATTTTGCTCGCGTGGCCCTCTCCTTCCGGGAAGGGGTGGGGAGCACTTCGACAAGGTAAATTCGTGGTCCGGGTCAACAAAAAAGGCCGTACAGGCAAAAAAAGCTCATTGAAAACTGGGTCTTACAGGCCCATTAATTCAAGATAAACCCTAAAAAAACCTCCTCCATGGTGCAGTCTTCGCACTCAAGGTGTTCTTCCGGCGGCTCCTCCAGGTAAACGATCCTTCCCCGGTACTCTTCACGAAGTTCGAACTCCCCGTCATCGGCCACGGTGAGAAGCTGCTCGGAGCAGGACGGGCATACGGGTCCGTGCTCCGCATCGTACTCAAAGAAGCCCGAAGTCCAGTTCAGCTGGATTGCATGCTCTATGGATTCCGCTTCTATTCCACAAATGGCGCATCTTACCATTGTTGAGGGAACCTCCTGATGGTGTGTATTCGAGCCATACTGAAAAAATAAGGCCAAGGCAAGAGGAAAGATGATGGATCCTTAAAAGGCCTGGAACCTATGGTTTCTCACCGCTTTCGTCCACCGTGGAAAGAGCGGCGTGACCCAATTTTCGAAGCACCTCGGAGACGGCCTCGGAAACACTCATTGGGCGGTCCTTGCCTATATCACGAAGCTCGAGAGGCGGCAGGGCGAGTACAATGCCCTGTCCCTGGCTGAATACGGCCGAGAGCGTGACCCTTCCGCCTTCCACGCTGAGGCGATCGATAACCACCGATTTCCTTTTTCTTTCGGCCTCGTTTTTCTCCAGAAAAGGGCCGTTTCGGTGGAGTTGTTTTCTAAGACCGTCCATGAAGACCGACAGATTGCTGCGTCCGAACCCCACGATTTCGTAAGTCAGTTCAGTGCCGAGGATCCGGACGTCCTTGATCTGAATGCGATCCTTGAAGAGGCTGGTGAGGGCCAGGCTCAAGGAGATCTCTTCGAGGTAGACCATCCTCGGGCTCTTGAACCCCTCCGGGTTTTTCAGCTCTATGCCGCGCAGGGAGAGGGAGCCGTTCAAAAGGGACAGGCGGCAGGATTCGACCCGGGTCTCCACATTCAGAAAGCGATGACCCGAGTCGTTGATCGCCCGGGTGAGCACATTGTCGGCAAAGACCACCAGGGCCAGAGCGAAAACCAGGCCCAGGGCGGCGGCACCGGCAATCCAGAAAAGCAATCTTTTCATCTCCTAATTCCCGCCGGGAGGTCTTCAGCCGGGTGTCCCGAATGCAATGCCGGCCCTCTAAGAGGCATGTTCGACGTCCTTCAGAAAAAGAGAGTGGTATTCCTCTTCGGACAGGTATTTCCGCAGGAGGTTCCCCAGGAGGTTGAAAAGGTCCTCCAGATCCTCGTCGCTCATTCGTCTTCTCAGGTTCGCCATGAGCGCGTCATCGGAAATCTTCTGCAGATAATAGGTCACGGTGGCCTCATCGGTCCGCCGGTCCAGGCCGAAACCGATGAGGCCGTCGTACTCTTCCACGAACCGGTGGCTGTGCCCGGCCATATCAAGACCCCTCAAGCGATCCTTGGTTTGCGCTTCCCGCCGCCGGCCCTGATCAGAATCAGCTCGGCCACGATGCTGACGGCTATTTCCTCGGGCGTCTCCGCGCCGATGTCCAGGCCGATGGGAGCATGGACCCGATCCAGTTGCTCCTGCTCCAGGCCCTCCTCGAGCAGGCGGTCGTAAATGATGCGGATCTTGCGGCTGCTTCCGATCATGCCCACATAGCGGGCGTTGGTGCGCAAGGCCTGCGACAGAACGGTTTTGTCGTGGATATGTCCTCGAGTCACGATCACCAGATACGAAGACGAATCCACGGAAAGCTGCTCCACGATGTTTTCGAACCGGGCCTGCCGAACCTCCCGGGCATGGGGAAACCGCTCGGTATTTGCAAACTCCGGCCGGTCGTCGATCACCACCACCTCGAATCCCACACGGGTTGCGAGCGGCGCTATCTGGCCCGCCACATGGCCCCCGCCGAACAGGTACAGGACGTCGCTCGCTACAACGGGTTCGATCAATACCTCGAAGGATCCGACGGTCTTGTCCTGAAGAACGGTCAGCTCCACCTGTTTGCGTCCCAGTCGGCCTCGAAGCGCCTCCTCCAGCGAGGCCGGCATTTTCTCCTCTCCCAGCAGAGAGCCGGAGGAGCGCCCTTCCGCGTCCATGAAGACCTTGGGTGTGCCGGGTCCGCTCCAACGCTCCGGATCGACTACGGTCGCCACCATGCCGGTGCCGCCCCGCTTCAAGACCCTGAGGGCGTTTTCAAAGATCCGCACGTGGTCCGGGGTTTGGGGAGAGACGGGCTCCAGAAAGACCTCGCCCTCCCCGCCGCAGATCATGTCCGTATCCGCCACATCGGTTCCGGTCAATTGAAACGCAAACCGCTCGGGTGTGTTGCTTTGCATCACCCGCCGGGCCTCCTCGATCACCCGCGCCTCGAACAGTCCGCCTCCAATGGTCCCATGAAAAGACCCGTCCTCGAGGACCACGAATCGAGTACCCGCACCCCTGGGGGTCGATCCGGTCTGCTTGATGAGAGTGGCGAGAACCGCAGTGCGGTTGTTGTGCACGGCTTGTGCAATCACGGAATAAATCGTATCCATTGCATTATGTCCTTGGCACGGAAAAGTATCGGTCCCGCCGCAACGAGCCGAGAACCACTTCGTGGACGCGGGCCTCGATCCGGTCGAGGATGGCCCGGGCGAGAGCATGCGCCTCCCGGAGATCAGCGACTAGATCCAGTTGGTTCAAAAAGGCGGTTCTTCGGGCGCCTTCCGGGGCGCCCTGGAAAAGACCGGCCGGGTGGTCGAAGACCCGGGACAGGACCTTGGCGCTCAGGATCGCTCCAGGAGGAACCCCCGCCACTTCCGCGAACCGCTCCATTCGGTGAACGTGCTCATGGCCCATGGGTTTTCCCAGGGCCTCCAGCCCGGCCATGGCCACTACCCGCGTGGCCGACGCCGGAACAACGGGCTCCCCGGGCCGGGGGGCTTTGAGGGGCCTCCCCGCTGCCCCGTCCGCCTCCACGATGAGATAATCGATGGTGCCGGAGAGAAACAGCTCGTCGGCCAGCTCCGGGCGGATGCCTTCCACCTTGCCCGTGGGGAGCAGCCGCCCGCCGATAAATACCCCTTGCCCCGCCTCGAGCTCCCTGTCCAGCCGGTCCCTCCATCCGGACTCCTCGGTAAGCACGAGACGACCGGCACGGAGGGCCTGCCGGTGCCACACCTTGGTGGTTGTAGCAGCCACTACCCGGGCACCTGCCCGACGGCGGTCCCTGGACAATTCGACCAGCAGGGAGGATTTTCCTCCGGCGCCCACGATTGCCAAGTGTTCACAGGGTAGAAGGCCGAGCGCGGGGCCGAGCTCGACTGCTTTGAGTTCCATGTTACTGCTTCCTGAGCACGCGGTTGTCCCCCACACGCACGGTGAGCTGGTTCAGGTCGAAGTGCTCGATCAAAGGAATGGCGTACTTTCGCGACGCCCCGGTCATCTCCTTGAACTGGGGTGTAGTGATCTCTCCGTGCTCCTTGAGGAACGAAATCAGGCGGTTTCGCAGCTCGTCCACAGCATCGCGGTGGAAGTAGAGGTCCTCCTTCACCTTCACCAGCACGCCCTCCTGGGTTATGAGGCGAAGGACGTCCCTGGCGATGCTCTCCGGGAACCGGTCTTTGAGCTCCTTGAAGTAGGGCGGCTGAAGGCCGCCTTCCCGATAAACGGCCTCGATGTCCTCGCGGACTTTCTCCTGATCCTGCCCCAGGGTGACCTTGTGGTCGCTCAAGTGCAGCACCTCCTGATTCCGCATGACAAGGTCCTCTTGAACCAGGTGTCCGATCATGTAGTTGAAGAGTTTGGGGTTTCGGGCGCCGGTGGTCCGGGAGCGCAACTCTTCCTTGGCCAGGCCCGCCTTCAGAGGGTTGTTCCGGTGATACGCCTCCAGGGTGTCGAGGATCTCCCGCCGGGCCAGGTCGTAGAAGTCGCGGTGAATGTATGTTTTCCGCTCCCGGTCATACAGGAGAAGCCTTTGGCGGCTCAGCAGCTTCTGCAGGAGGTCTTTCAACTGGGACTCTCGGGTGTTGGTGAGAAAAGGCAGATCTCTGTGTTCCACACCCTGGAATCGTCCCAGCAATACGAACTGCTCCGTAATCCGCGAAAGATCGTCGCTGTTGAAGACCTCCAGCTCCTCTAGCACCCATTTGGCGTACCGCTTTTTCTTTCGAGGAAGCGCATTGAGGATCTTTCCTCCCCCTATGGCCCTCACCGGCGAGTAGCTGCGAAGCACGAACCGGTCCCCCCTGAGTACGGCGATGGGCTGATCGAGCCGAATCTGGGCGAAACAGGTTTCCCCCGGTTTCAACTCATCCCGGTCGAGCAGGACGACCGTGGCGATCACCTCGGCGGTCCCCGTGTGGAACCGTACCTTGGCGCGGTTCTTCATCTTGCGGGGGGCCGCGGGGAGCAGATCCACCAGCACGTCGAGCATGTATGTGTTTCGAAGGGCGCCTCGTCCGGCGATAATGTTACCCCGCTGCAGCTGGGCCTTTTCCACGCCCTGGAGGTTGATGGCGGTCCGCTGGCCCCGGCGGGCCTCTTCCACCTCCAGGCTGTGGACCTGAAGCCCGCGCACCCGGGAGTCGGTTTTCTGGGGATACACGGTAACCTCGTCCCCGATACGAACCGACCCGGAGACCGTGGTCCCGGTGATCACCGTCCCGAAACCCTTCATCACGAACACCCGGTCCACGGGAAGCCGGAAGAAGCTCCCCGGATCCCGCTCAGGCACCTTTTGGACCAGGTCGTCGAGAACGCGGACGAGCTCGTCGATGCCCTCTCCGGTGGTCGAGGAGACAGGAACCATGGGGGCATCCTCCAAAAAGGTGCCCTCCAGATACTCGGCGGCGTCCTCCTGGACCATCTCGAGCCATTCCTCGTCCACCATGTCGGTCTTGGTGAGGATTACCAGGCCGTGCTGGACATCGAGGAGCTCGCAGATTTCCATGTGCTCCCGGGTCTGGGGCATGACGCCCTCGTCCGCCGCAATGATCAGGGCCACCAGATCGATACCCGAAGCGCCGGCCACCATGTTCTTGACGAACTTTTCGTGACCGGGCACATCCACGATGCCGAGAACCTGGCCGCTGGGCAGGTCCATGTGGGCAAAGCCCAGCTCGATGGTGATGCCCCGCTCCTTTTCCTCCTTGAGCCGGTCCGTGTCTATGCCGGTCATGGCGCGGATCAGAGAGGTCTTGCCGTGGTCGATGTGACCGGCTGTGCCGAGAATGACTTGCTTCATAAGGGGTTCACCTGCTGCGCTCGAGGCATCCTACACTTCTAAAGGGATTGACAGGCCCTGTCAAGGCGGGACGGCAGCCTCCAAGACGCAGCCGTGGATCATGGCCTGTTTCAGTGGTAGGTCGGCCCTTCGGAATCTTCCTCCCGGCCCTTGTTCCCGTCTATGACGGTGAACCGCCCCCGCTTCTTCTGAATGCGCCATAAAAGGTAGCGTTCGTAGAGGTGCCTGGGGTTTGGCAAATTCCCGGGGCCGCGCAACACCAGGTACCCCGCCAGGATCCCTCCCACATGGAAGGCTCCGTGGGGGTTGACCTTGGCGAGAAAGGTGAGGACGGTGACGATTATGGTCCCGTAGCTCAGGTACTTGGCCTTGATGGGCAGGACGAACATGAGCAGAATGGTGGCCTCGGGATTCATGAGGCCGAAGACCACGATCAGGGAAAGGAGGCTGGGCATCATGCCCGAGAAGGGGGCGTCAAACCCGGCCAGGGCGTTGAAGGGAAGCCCCACCAGCACCGCCCCCAGAGCCGAGACGTAAAAGAGAAACAAAAACCCCTTGGGGCCGAAGGAGCGCTCCACCGGCGCGGAGAAAAAGTAAAAAACAACGCAGGTGAGCAGAAATCCCAGAGGTGAACCCGGGTCGTGCAAAAACGGGTGTGTCACGAGCTGCCAAACCCGAAACAAAGGGTGCCCCGGAGGAAACAGGACCAGGGACCGTACCACGGGCACATGGAACCAGTGCTCAAAGAGCAGTTCCAGCACGTAAATGATACCGTAGACCAGCAGCATGATCTTGCCGACTCGAGTGAGTCCGGATCCGAACTGGTAGGTGACGTGCGCTTGGTCGGCTCGCATAAGCCTTGATCATCCTTCCGCAACGCAAGGTTTTTCCTCAGCCTGAAACGCTCAAATCAGGCTCAGGGGCCTTTTCGGCAGACAAGCCCGAAGACTTGAAAACATGTCCAGCCCCCTGCTTACCCTGCCCGCCTTATAAAGGGTTCCTGTAAAGGAATCAAGAATTTCCCGAAGCCTCACATTTCTTCTTGACGATAACCCTCAGGATCGGTAAATTTCATTTTTTAACCACTGTTCCCCGGTAGCTCAGTTGGTAGAGCGGGTGGCTGTTAACCACTTAGTCGGCGGTTCGAGTCCGTCCCGGGGA
>CAZQCK010000047.1:0-22876 GCA_964591925.1 uncultured Desulfobacterales bacterium | reverse complement strand
ATCTATGACACACTCCATTCAACTCGAAGACGTCTACAAGGGCTACACCACGGATCAGGACAAGTGGATTCGCCCGGAGGAAACCGTGGCACGTTTTCGCGAACGGCTAAAAGCCGTGGACCTGGACATTCTTCAGGATACGGTCCGCATTGACAACGGCCGCCTGGGAATCCCCGTGTACTTCAGCCTGTGCGGCCGAGACGCGGAGCGCGTCACCGGCACTACAAAGCAGATGGGCAAGGGCGGCACACCGGCCCAGGCCGAGGCCAGCTCTGTGATGGAGTTGGCCGAACGGTTCAGTTTCTTCACGTTCATTGCGGATCCCGGCAACTTCGTGGTGGACACCTACCGGAACCTCGAAGATCGCGCCCTGCCCTTCGAGGCCGTCGCCAAATCCGTGCATGAAGACACCGAGGATACGGAAGGGGCGCGCAAGGCCTTTGAACGGCTACCCATGCGGTGGTGCACAGGGTATAATTTGACCAGGCGGGAAGATGTTCTGGTCCCCTTTGACTGGTTCTTCGCCATCAATGAGTTCAACGGACCCTCCGCCGGTAATTGCATTGAGGAGGCCCTGCTCCAGGGCATCTGCGAGGTGGTGGAACGGCACGTGTCTTCCCTGGTGAGCCGGCGGCGGCTGAAAACCGCGTCTCTGAGCTTGGACGGAATACACGATGATGTGGTCAAAGATATGATCGCCAAGTACCGGGCCACAGGGGTACGGCTGTTCGCCACGGACTTCACACTGGACATGGGCATCCCCAGCGTGGGTGTGCTGGCCTACGATCCCGTCACCTTTCCGGAGACAAGCGAGATAGTCTGGACCGCCGGCACCACCACCTCGCCGGAAAAGGCCTTGAGCCGGGCACTCACCGAGGTGGCTCAGCTCGCCGGTGACTTCAACACCGGGTCCAATTACGAGGCGAGCGGGCTACCCAAGCTCAAACTGATCGAGGATGCGGACTTTGTGATCAACCCCGGCGGAAAAATCGATCTCTCCAGCCTTCCGGACATATCCAGTCCGAATCTCCGCGTGGAAGTGGAAAACTGCCTGTCCGCCCTCTCCCGGCGAGGCTTCGAGGTCATCACCATCGAGACGACCCACCCCCTACTGGGTATTCCGGCCTTTTACACCCTGATCCCCGGTGCCCACTTCAGGGAGCGGGCCGCCGGAACCAGCGTGGGCATGTTCACGGCCAAGCTGATCGCCGAGCAGGGCCGTCCCCGCTGGGCCCTGGAGGAGCTGGAAAATCTGGACACGCTGCTCCCCGGGAAATATTATACTCGGTTCTTTCAGGGGCTGAGCCTTCTGTCCCTGGGGGACCCCCAGGCCGCCCTCCACAAGCTGGAGGCCGCCCTGGATCTCAATCCCAAGGCCGAGGATTTGCCCAGCATCTACTCTTACATGGGGCAATGCCTGAAAGAGCTGGAACTATACAGGGAAGCCCTTCAGGTGCTCGAGAAGGGGGAGCGGGCGGACCCTGAGCGGACGGACATCCACAACCTGATGGGGTTCTGCCGTTTCAAGCTCAAGGAGCACGAAGGGGCCATCGAAAGCTTTCGAAAGGTACTGGCCCTGAACCCCTCTTCGGCCATCGACTACGCCAACATCGCCTCCAATTACCGGGAACTGGGGGACCGGCTAAACGCGATCCGCTACTATCGAATTGCACTGGAGCTGGATCCGGGGATCGATTTCGCCCGTCAAAACCTGGACAAGCTGGAAGGAAAGGGCAACCACGGTTGATCAATCGTCCTGATCCAAGACCTCTCGAACGACCTTGAGTATGTCCCTGAGACGGTAGGGCTTTGGAATGAACCGGACGGCACCCAATGCCATGGCCTGGCGGGCCTGATCCGTCGAGGTGTGGCCGGTGGCCACCACGACCTTCACCCCAGGATCCGCCTCCCTTAAGGCTTCAAGGCACTTACGTCCCCCCATTCCCGGCATGTTCAGGTCCAGGATCACAAGGTCGATCCGGTCCTGCTCGGCTGCGTATGTGTCCAGGGCCTCCTCACCGCTCCCTGCGGACACCGTCTCATAGCCGTGGCGGCTAAGTATGTCGCTGCCTATCTCCAGGATGCTCTCCTCATCGTCCACCAGCAAGATGCGTTCCTCTCCACTGGAGACCGGAGGTTGCTCCAAGGCCTTTGAATCCGGCATGTCCTCCAGGGGAAGCACCGGAAAATAGATGCGGAACGAGGTTCCTGCGCCCATCCGGCTGTCACAGGTGACGGCGCCGCCGTGGCTCTTCACAATCCCGTAGACCATGGAAAGCCCCAAACCGGTCCCCTCTCCTGTGGCCTTGGTCGTAAAAAAGGGCTCGTAGATATGATCCCTGATCGCAGGATCGATGCCACAGCCCGTATCCGACACCTCCAAAAGGACGTGCGGACCGGGTTCCAATGCCGGAAGCACACTACAGTCTTCCTGGTCCAGCAAGGCATTGCGTGTGCGGAAATCCAGGACACCCCCCTCCGGCATGGCATCCCGGGCGTTGACCGCCAGGTTCATCAACACCTGTTCCAGCTGGACCGGGTCTGCATTGACGATGCCGAGGCCCTCTGCCGGGTCCGTCTGAATGCGGATCATCTTGGGAATGGTCCGCTCCAGAAGCATGACCACCTGCTGCACCTCGTGATTGAGGTCCACAGGGCGAAGGCGGCTCTCCACCTTACGGCTGAAGATGAGCAACCGCTGGGTCAGCTCGCTCGCCCGGCGGGCCGAGCGGTCAATGGAGGCCAGCTTGGCGTAGTCCTCGTGATCCTCCTTCTTGTTCAACATCAAAAGCTGCGTGTACCCGGAGATGGCCTGAAGAATATTGTTGAAATCATGCGCGATCCCTCCTGCCAGGGTCCCGATGGCCTCCATCTTGTGGGCCTGGGAAAGCTGGGCCTCGAGCTGCTTGCGTGCGGAGATGTCCCGCAGCATCACCAGCATACCGGCCGGATTGCCTTCATGGTCGTCGTAACGCGAGGCGCTGGCGCTGACCTGAATCAGGCGGCCGTCCTTGGTGGTGCGCCGGGTTTCAAACCCCGAACAGGGAATTCCCTCGTGAAGCAGGGATTGAATGAGCTCCATGGTCCGCGCTTGCTCGGATTCGGGGACAAAGGGAATCCGTTTACCGGCCAGCTCATCCAGGGTCCACCCGAAGAGGCGGGTAAAGGCGGGGCTGACATACTGAACCGCGCCTTCGAGGTCGTAAATGACCACGGCGTCCGCTGAAGACTGCAGCAGCGAGTGATAGAGCTCCTCTCGTCTCGTGGCCTCCTCATACAGGGATCGATAACGCTCTTCGCTCTGCCGAAGCGCCTCTTCCGCCCGGGCCCTGGCAGTGATGTCCTCGTACGTCATGAGCTGCCGTTGTTCCTTGATCATAACGGCGCGAAAGTGGATGGTCTTGTCTTGACCGTCCTTGCACCGAACCGTGAAGATCCTGGGCTTGATCTCCCCGATGTTCATCTCCTCCACCGAGTCCTTGCTCCAGGCCTCGCGGACCATCTCCCGGTATTTCGGGTCAGGGTAGGCCTTGTGGAACCAGGTCGCCTTTTCAGGGAGGTCCTCCAGCGTGTAGCCGAAGATCTCGGTAAACTTGGGATTGAAGTACTCGAAACTTCTATCCGCGTTCATAATGGACATGCCGAAGGGGGCGTCCTCTGCAAAGACGCGGAACAGCTCCTCACTCTCCTTCAGGGCCGCTTCCGCCGCCTTCAGCCGGGAAACCTCCCTGTAGATGCCGTACCCGCCTATGACCTCACCGTTCACGATCACAGGGACCCCGAAGATCTCTACGTCCACATAGGTGCCGTCCTTGCGGTGGCGTTGAGCCGTCTCTTGAAACAGATCCCCTCCCAGGGTCCTGCCCGTCAGCTCCTCGGCCCCTCTCCGGCAGCGGGCGCAGGTGATCAGCCCGTCCACCTCTCTTCCCACCACTTCCTCTTCGGTGTACTGGAAGAGCCGTTCAAAACTCTCGTTGCAGGACACCACCACACTGTCCCGGCCGACGGTGACAATGCCGAAAGCCGAGTGGCGGATCAGCGACTCCAGCCGGGCCTTCTGGTGTTGAAGGTCCTCCTCTGCGATCTTGCGCTCCGCGATCTCCGTCTCCAGCTGCCGAATGGTCCGGGAAAGCTCGGCCGTGCGCTCCAGGACCTTCTCGTCCAGATGATCCCGATGTGTCTCCAGCTCTTCCAGTGCCTCCTTGAACTCCGTAACATCCCGGCAGAACACCGCCACCCGGGCGACCTCTCCATCCCCTCCTCGAATCGGTTGAAGGAGGGTTTCCAGCCGGCGGCCTTTTCTTCGGTCCTCGTACTCAACGGCTTGGCCGGTGCGAACGGCCTGCTCGTGATAGGCCCGGCGTTGCAACGCCACATCCGGGGGAAAGAGGTCAAAGGCGATCCGGCCCACAAGCTTGTCCGTCCTCCCTCCCAGGGCGTCCGCTGCAACCTGATTGACACGCACAATCCTGCCTTCCGCGTCCAGCAGAAGCGCTGAATCCCGGGATGCGTTCAGCAGGGCTTCTGCAGTCTCCCGGCTGTTTCGAAGCTCTTCCTCCAGCGGCTTTCCATCGGATTCCCCGCATTGTGAGCCGGGAAAAGGCCCTTTCGACAGGCCGTTTCGCGTTTCCTCATCCATAGATGCGATCCTTGACTAATTCGTAAAAACTGCGTTCTCTCGCAAAGACGCTAAAAAAACCTATTGATATCAATCAGTTCACTTTGCGTTTTTGCGTCTTGGCGCGAAATTTTGATTTTTTCGAGCCCATCATCCACGAAGGAAAATGGCGCTATTGCAGAAACAGCTCATCCGGCCCTGTGGCCCATATGGAAGGTACACCTTGGCAGGCGCGGCTGAGCGGGTTTTTGTGAAGTCGGAAAAAAGGACAGGGATATCTTATCTCATACTCACTGCGATGTACAGCCCGGTTGCAATGCCGTGCATACGGCCGCCAACAAGCCTGGACACCAGGAACCACATGCGTTAATCTCAAAGAAAAATCACCCCTGATTGAAAGGAGCCGACAATGCCTGGAAAGATCCTGGTCGCACTCGATGAATCGGAAAACGCAATGCGTGTGGTGGATTTCGTATGTCAACATTTCACACCGGATCACAGTGTCACCTTTATGAGCGTGGTTCCGGACACCGCGGCCCTCTGCAACATGAACAGCCCCACCCTGACGCCTTATTTCATGAGCCGGAAGAACGCCTTCTGCGATTTGGAAGACAAAAAGCACGAGATCGTGCAAACAGCCATGGAACAGGCCAAGGAGCGGTTGGTCAGCGCCGGATTTTCTCAAGAAAACATTTCCTTGAACATGGAGACTCAAAAGGAAGGAGTGGCCCGGGACATCCTGGCCGAGGCCCAAAAGGGCTATGACGCCCTTTTGCTCGGGCGAAGAGGTCTGTCCGGGGTCAAGGAGTTCTTCATGGGCAGTGTCTCCCAGAAGATCCTTCACAGAGCAGGCCAAATTCCCGTTGTTCTGGTGGGCTGATACTCGCAAAACGGCGGGCGGGCGGCCACTCAGCCGCCGCAAGGACTATTTTTCATGCCGGGCGACCGGGGAACGGGTTTCTTTGTGCAGGATCTCCCCTTGGGTTCCCAGAACCACCACCTCCATGGGAATATGCACGCCCCCTTGATCCAAGGCCTTTTCCAAAATCGCCGGGAGCCCTGAGCAGCAGGGCACCTCCATCACAACCACAGTGACACTGCGAATGTCCGACTCCCGAAAAATCTGCGCGAATCTTGCCACATAGTCCTCTGAGTCGTCAAATTTCGGGCATCCCACCAGGACCACCCTGCCCGACATGAAATCCCGGTGAAAATCCGGGTAGGCAAAAGGCGTGCAGTCCGCCGCCACCAGGAGGTCCGCCCCCTTGAGAAACGGGGCCCCCGGCGGTACCAGCCGAATTTGCACGGGCCAGTGGGAAAGCTTCGAGGGAGATGCCCCTTCACTGGTGTAGGCCTGCCCTCCTGAACCGGATGCGGACTGAAAGGTGCGGATCTGAGACGAAGGGCAACCGCAGGCCATGGGCCCCGTCTCCTCCGCTCTTTCCTCGGCTGCGGCGGATTGGAGGTATTCCGCTACTGCCTCCTCGTCAAACTCTTCCGCCTCCCGCTCGATGATCCGCAGGGCCCCGGTCGGACATTCCCCCATGCAGGCACCGAGCCCGTCGCAATATTGATCCGCCACCAGCCTGGCCTTTCCATCCACGATCCGTATGGCCCCTTCAGCGCAGGCCGGCACGCACTGGCCGCATCCATCGCACAACTCGTCGTCTATCTGAATGATTTTTCGTTTCACCGCCATGGTGTTCCTCCTCCCCTTTGAGGGCGTTGTCTTCCGAATCGCATGTTCAAACTACGGTTATCAAGAAAACCTAAAACATATCGAAGGCTTTTCACTCAAGGGCCGGTTTGGAATCGATCCCCAGCACGCGCCGAGCCACAGCCGGCCCGGTTTCGGTCAGAAAGCCCGCCCCTCTGAGGCTTTCATCGGACAAGGCCTCACCTGCACCTTGCTTTTGCCGGTCTTCCAGGCCGGCGATCAGGTCTGCATCGTACACGCACCCGAAGTTCAACGTCTCCTCCGGACCGGGGTGATGATGACGACCGACAATGTCGCAAACCTCCTCGACGAGTGCCTCCTCAGCCCCCAGTCGCTCGAGGATCCTTCGGGCCACGACCACGCCTTCCTCTTCCTGAAACACCGCCTCAGAGCTTCCGTGCTTGCGCTCTGCCTCGGGAATGCCGGAGTCGTGAAGATAGGCCGCGGTGAGGATCACCGCCAGGTCTCCCTGCTCCGCCTTTCCTATCTCCTCCGCGTACCTGGCGACCCGCATGGTATGCCCGATACGCTTGAAGTCCCGCCCGAAATGACGCTTCACTTCAATGGCCACACGATCCTTGAGCAGGTCCTGCTTCTGGGCGATCAGCTCCGGTGGGAGATTTCCGATGCACTGTTCCGCAAACTTGCAATATGCGGCGCACCCGAAGTCCAATGCGGGATTGACAAACCTATGGCCGCATTCAGAGCACCTCCTAGTGGTCTCGTCCTTGAAGAACTCCACCTGGTGACCGCACTCCGGGCATGCCACCTCAAAAATCGCACCCGGTTTCCAATATTGACTGTCCTGTCCCGGACACTTCATGATTCGCCCCCTTACGTTTTGAGCATGACGCTTCTAATGAAAATTTCTCGCCAAGCCGTAAAGATTCAAAGTGAACTAATTGATATTAATATGTTTTTTCTTAGCGTCTTTGCGAGAAAATACGGTTTTTACGGATTAGTCAGTAATTGTTGGATCTCATCCTACTCGGAAAAAAAGACAAAGTCTTTGACTTGGGTCAAAGAAACACCGGCCGTGTCGATTTTTTTCTGGAGACGCGGAGCCGTACTCTCGTACGCCGCACAAGGATCCTTGCTCACTAAATCTTCGCCCGGTACAACCGCAGGCTGTTGGAGACCACGGTGATGCTGCTCACGGCCATGGCCAGGGCGGCGAGGATGGGATGGAGCTGTCGCAGGAGCAAAGGGAACGATTCAAAGGGGTTCAGCACACCCGCCGCCACCGGAATCAGGGCCACATTGTATGCAAACGCCCAAAAAAGATTCTGCCGGATGGTCCGCATGGTGGCCCGGCTGAGCTTGAGGGAGCGCGGCACCCCTGTGAGGTCTCCACTGGAGAGGATCACGCCTCCCGTCTCCATGGCCACGTCGGTTCCCGTACCGATGGCCAGCCCTACATCCGCCTGGGCCAGGGCCGGCGCGTCGTTTATTCCATCCCCCACCATGCCCACCCTGCGGCCTTGTTCCTGGAATGCGCGCACCTTGGATGACTTGTCCTCGGGGCGGACCTCGGCGGCGACCTCGTCGATACCCACTGCCCGCGCAATGACCCGGGCCGTCTGCTCGTTGTCCCCGGTAAGCATGGCCACCCGCAGGCCGAGATCGTGGAGTTCCTCCACGGCCTGCTTCGATTCAGGCTTGAGCGTGTCGGCCAGGGCCAGGAGCCCGGAAGCCTCCTTGTCGACGGCCAGGACCATTACGGTCCTGCCCTGCCCCTGGAGTTCTCGAATCCGGGGTTCCAGCGGACTCAGGTCCGCGCCCTGCCCGTCTATCCATTCCGGGCGCCCCACCATGACCTCCCGGCCTTCGATCCGGGCACGAACTCCGGCCCCACCGGCGGCGGTAAACTCCTCCGGTTCCGTCACGTCGATTCCACGCCGTCCGGCCTCTCGCACCACGGCCTTGCCCAACGGATGCTCCGAGCCCCGCTCCACAGCCGCAGCAAGCCTCAGAACATCCTCTTCTTCCGGATACCTTCCAATGCCCACCACATCCACCACCGCGGGCTCTCCCCGCGTGACGGTCCCGGTCTTGTCCAGCACAATGGTGTCCAGCCGAGCCGCAATCTCCAGGGCCTCGCTGCTTTTGAACAGGATGCCCCTCTCCGCGCCCTTGCCCATGCCCGCCATGATAGCGGTGGGGGTGGCCAGGCCCAGTGCACAGGGGCAGGCGATCACCAGCACGGCCACCAGGCGGATCATGGCCGGCACAAAGGCCCCGCCCACGGCCCACCAGATCCCGAACGTCACCAGGGCGATGCCGATGACACCCGGCACGAACACGGCCGCCACCCGGTCGGCCAGGGCCTGTATAGGGGCCTTGCTGCCCTGGGCCTCGCGAACCATTTGAATAATGCGGGCCAGGGCGGTGTCTTTGCCCACACGAGTGGCGCGGAACTTGAGCCGGCCTTCCTGATTGAGGGTCCCTCCGGTGATCGCATCGCCGGGTGTTTTGTCCACGGGCAGAGGCTCTCCGGTGAGCATGGACTCGTCCACGCTCGAAGCGCCCTCCCGGACCACACCGTCCACAGCCACGCTCTCCCCCGGGCGGACCACGAGGATATCACCCTCCTGAATCCGCTCGATGGGGATCTCGGTTTCCAGACCCTCCTGCAGTATGGTGGCCGTCTTGGGGCGAAGCCCCATGAGCTTTCGAATGGCGCCGCCGGTGCGGCCCTTGGTCCGGGCCTCCAGCATCTTTCCCAGCTTGATCAAGGTGATGATCACGGCCGAGGTCTCGAAGTAGACATGCGTCCCCAGAGAAGGAAAGACAAGGAGGGCCAGGGAGTAGAAGTAGGCCACGGAAGACCCCATGGCCACGAGGACGTCCATGTTGGCGCTGCCGTTTCGAAGGCTTTTCCAGCCTCCGGTGTAATAGTCCCAGCCCGTGTAGAACTGGACCGGCGTGGCCAGGGCCCAGAAGAACCAGTTCATCCAGGCGGCGTGGCTCCAGGGCCCCAAAAGGCCGAAGTCCCGCCCCATGCTCAAAACAAAGAGCGGGGCCGCGAAGATCACGCCGGTGACGAACTTCCGGGTCTGGTCCTGAATCTCGGCGCGACGCGCGGCCGCCTCCGCATCCTCGATCTCTTCGTCCCGAGGACGGATCACGCCGTACCCGGCCTTTTCCACGGCCCTGATGATCTCGTCCAGATCCGTCATGGACGGGAGGTACTCCACGGTGGCGCGCTCCGTGGCGAAGTTGACCGATGCCTTCACCACACCAGGAACCTTGCGGTTCAGTGTCCTCTCGATGGTCGCTGCGCAGTTGGCACAGGTCATGCCGGTCACCGGCAGCTCGACACGCGTCTCGGCCACCCCGAAGCCGATATTCTCGATCCGGTCGATCAGGTCCTCGATCCGGACGGCCTCCGGATCAAAGGTCACCGAAGCGTCTTCCGAGGCGAAATTCACGTTCACGTCCTTCACCCCGGGCGTTTTCCTGAGATTTCTCTCTATGTTGGCCGCACAGTTGGCACAGGTCATGCCCGTTACCGGCAACCGGACGATCTTCTCTTCCATCAAAGAGTGGCTCCGTGACAGGATCTTGTGGTCAGCCTGCTCAAAAAACGATCCACACGCACCCTACTCGGCTGCAGGGTAATTAATCTCTCGAAGAGTGGCTTTGATCCGGTCCAGGGTGGCCGGCTCACTCCACTCCACTGTGACCTGCTTCTTATCAGGATCGCCCATCACCTTGGAGACCCCTTCCAGTTCATTCAGCTCCCGCTGAATGGCCATGACACAGTGGTTGCATGAGATGTTCGGTACCTGTAATGCCCGGGCTTCCATGTGTCCACCTCCCTTTCCCATAAATCATACTAAACGTATAGACAATATAACACGAGTTCCGGGGACACCATACTTAATTCGGGGGCGGCACTGTCTTGTATGATGCAATATGGGGCCCGAATTAAGTATGGTGTCCCCGGAACTCGCCGGCCATCATTACCAGCAGGCTCCGTATCCCTGTCCGCGCTTGAAGCCGCCACCCGTCATGTGACGGCCGTATCCTTTGCGTCCGGAGCGACCTGCAAACCTGGCATTCGGGTCGATCTCTCCAATCTCCATTGCCAGCTCGATCCGCTCTTCGGAAAGACTTGCTCGAAGCGCGTTGATCTCCTCGTTAAGCGCCTTGACCCGGTCCCGGTCCACTGTCTCCGCCAGCATCAGGGCCCTGAGCTCCGCGCGCTTGGCCTGCAGCTTGTTTCTTACCGGTGCAGTCTCTTCGTAGTGCTTTTGACGCAGAGCGTCCACCCTGGCCTGTTGATCCTCGCTCAGTCCGGATCCGCTCCCAGGCCCGGGCTGGTTCCAAGTGCTCCCGGGGCCGTGTCCACTCTTTCCCCCACCCCGACCGGGGCCCTGTGCGAGCACGGGGACGGCCAGGGTTGCAGCCAACAACATTACAGCGCCTATGGTCATGGTTCTTTTCAACATGGTGTTCCTCCTTTTGTGTTTTAAAAAAATTGACGTCTGTCTGCTTCCGCCGTTTGCCATTTGCCCTCCCTGTTGAGCAACCCCCGTGCCAAACAAACGCCGAACTTATCATTGAATATAAAATCAACAAGTTATAACCCTCCTTCAGCAAAGGCGCACTCTCCGGCTTGCCTCCGCCCACAAAATCCTGGATACTTGATACCCAGGGAACACGCGGTACCCGGGTAAAAGGGTTACACCTTGCTCCACGGTGCGGCATTGTCAGGCCGCGCCACGTGCAGCAAGGTCGCCCCTCCCCGTATCCCGCAGGCCCCGGCGGATTTCCGGCTTCAAACTTGCAATGACAAAACAGGTCCACCGCGTTTCACATCTCCAACCACTCACCCCGGGGACAGGCCGCATCTTGGAGACGACCCGAACCCGGCCCCGTACTGGATTCCAAAGGGGAACCTGATCCGATGCCGTTGCGCAGCGAAAAGCGGGAATCAAAAAACCGCCCGGGGTTTCGCCTGGGGGCCCCTCCCTGGATCCTGCTGGGCGCCGTACTTATCCTGGCGCCCATCTTCGTGTTCTGGGCGGCGGAGAACATCCGCCGGCAGCAGGAGATGACCACCCTGCTTTTACTGGAAAAAGGCGCCGCCCTGATCCGGTCTTTCGAGGCCGGAGCGCGCACCGGCATGAGAGGAATGATGGGGATGGAGGGAAACGCCTTCAAGCTCCAGCACCTGCTTGCGGAAACAGCTCAACAGCCCGATGTCATATACCTGATCGTTACGGACGACAAGGGCGTAATCCTCGCCCACAGCGATCTGGAGCGCATAGGGGAGAACTACGACGCAGCAAAGGGGCTCAACAAGGTTCCAAATCATGGACGACCGGCCTGGCGTAGAAATCTGGGGCCGGAGGGGGAGCCCGTTTTCGAGGTCTTTCGAAGGCTCACCACAGGTCCGGCCCCGGCCGGATTCAGCCGCCATGGCATGATGCACGGATCCCCCGGACGCGGGAGGATCCCTTGGGATGGAAGTGATCGATTTTCCGAGTCCGGGATCATCTTCGTAGGGCTCGATCTGAGCACCCTTGAGAAGATCCGAAAAGAAGAGGCCCGCCACACTGTGGTTATGGCGGTCATCCTGCTCCTGATCGGCTTTGCCGGGCTCTACTCACTCTTCCTGGTCCACGCATACCGTACCGCCAGGACCTCCCTCGGCCGCGTTCAGGCCTTTTCGGACCACGTGGTCCGTAACATGCCCATAGGACTGGTGGCCCTGGATCAGGAAGAACGGGTGGCCACCTTTAATCGCACGGCGGCGGGGGTGCTCGGCATGGCCGAATCCGAGGCCCTGGGCAGGCCGGCCGCTGAGGTCCTTCCCCCGGCGCTGGAAGTCCTGTTCAACTCCGCCCCAAAAAACGGACACGTGCTCGAGCAGGAGCTCGAATGCACAACGAGTGATGGTCGAAACGTTCCTCTGGCCGCGAGTGTCAGCACCTTAAAGGGCTCTGACGGAGACTCCGAAGGCAGCCTCCTCCTGTTCCGGGACTTGACCGAGGTGCGGACCCTGAGGCGGGAGGTGGAGAGGGGCCGGCGTCTGGCCACGGTGGGACGCCTGGCCGCGGGTGTGGCCCATGAAATCCGAAACCCCCTGAGCTCCATCAAAGGGTTCGCCACCTACTTCAAGGAACGCTATAGGGACGTGGACGAAGACCGGCGGACAGCCGAGATCATGATCCAGGAGGTGGATCGGCTCAACCGGGTCATAGGGCAGCTCCTGGAGTTCGCACGCCCCATGGCCGTGGACAAGAAGCCCGTGCGGGTCGATGCCATCGTCAGGCACGCCCTCAAGATGGTCGAATCCCAGGCGGAGGCGCAAGGGGTCAGCACACAGGCCATTACGCCCGGCGGCAAGACCACCGTCCCCATGGACGCAGACCGCATGGGACAGGTCCTGCTGAACCTGCTGCTCAACGGTCTGGAAGCCATGCCCGGCGGCGGCACGCTGAGTGTGACCACTGAGATGGACGAGCCCGGGGGCAAGGCCCTTTTCACGGTCCGAGACACAGGAGGAGGCATTCCGCAAAGCGACCTCACCCACGTGTTCGATCCCTACTTCACCACCAAATCCTCCGGGACCGGCCTGGGGCTGGCCATCGTACACAAGATCGTGGAAAGCCACGGAGGGGAGGTGCATCTGGAGAGCGAGGAAGGGAAAGGAACCGTGGTCACGGTCTTGTTGCCGCTGTAAGACAACGAATGAGAAAAACCGGGGAAGACATGAGCGTATTCGAGAAACCCTCCATTCTGGTGGTGGACGACGATCCCGCCCACCGCACCATGCTTCGAACCCTTCTCGCAGGATGGGGCTACAGCATCCACGAGGCCGACGACGGTGACACCGCGGTCCGCATGGCGGAGGAGCGGCCTTTTGACCTGATCCTCATGGATATCCGTATGGTCCGCGTGTCAGGCTCAGAAGCCCTGAAGGCCGTCAAAGCATACAACCCCGCCATTCCCGTCATCATCATGACCGCCTACTCGTCCGTGGAAACGGCTGTGGAAACCCTGAAAAACGGAGCCTATGACTATCTGACCAAACCGCTGGACTTTGACGAGCTGAGGCACACCGTGGAGCGGGCCATGGACCACACCCGGCTTCGAGAGGAAAACCGGCGGCTTCGAAAAAGCCTGGGGGAACATTTCGATCGACGGAACATCATCGGCCGGAGCGCCGCCATGATGCGAATCCTGGAAACCGTCAGCCAGGTGGCTCCTTCCGAGGCCACGGTTCTCATCTCCGGCGAATCCGGCACTGGGAAAGAGATGATCGCCGTGGCCATTCATCACAACAGCAGCCGCAAGGACGGTTCGTTCGTCAAGATCAACTGCGCCGCCATCACGGAGACGCTTCTCGAATCCGAGCTTTTCGGCCACGAAAAGGGCGCCTTTACCGGCGCCCACCGGCGAAAAGAGGGCCGGTTCCGGCAGGCCCACGGCGGAAGCCTTTTTCTGGACGAGATCAGTGAAATGTCCCCGGCCATGCAGGTCAAGCTTCTCAGGGTGCTCCAGGAGCGGGAGATCTCCCGGGTGGGCGGGGAGGAAGCCATCCCCGTGGACGTCCGCATCATCGCCGCCACCAACCGGGACCTTTTCGAGGCCATCCAGTCCGGCCGGTTTCGGGAGGACCTGTACTACCGGCTGAACGTAGTCTCCATTGCCATGCCCCCCCTTAGAAACCGCAGGGAGGACATCCCTCTTCTGGCCCAGCACTTCCTGGAACGTTTGGCCGAGGCCAATAACAAGGACATACAAGGGCTCACGCCTCAGGCCATGGACACGCTTCTGCGCCATGACTGGCCCGGCAATGTGAGAGAGCTCGTAAACGCCATGGAGCGGGCCGTGATCTTTTCCCGCTCCCGCGTTCTTGACGCAAAGGACCTCTCGGCCATCTCCGGCCCCGGCCGGGAAATGGAAAAAACCGAGAAGGAAGGGGCCTCAGATAACCTGTCGCTCGAAGCGCTGGAACGGGCCGCCATACTGAGAACCCTCGAGGAGACCGGGGGAAACAAGAGCGAGGCGGCCCGCAGGCTGGGCATAACCAGAAAAACCCTCCACAAGAGGCTTCAGAAGTATCGAAACGAACCGTGACGCCGTTTCATTTTCAAAGGCCCTGCAAGCCTGTCCGCAAACGCCGCGCTGAGTGTTGAATTTTGACGCCTGTTCTTGTATGGTAACACACACGAGTGCCGGGATTCCCTCCCGGACCATATCCTGGAATCATCGCTCCGGCAGAGACGCAAAGATCAGGCTCTCGGCGAAAAACGAACCGCGCCATTGTCACCATCCAACGCTTAAAAGGAGCAAGAGATGGCTCCCACCATGCCGGCCCGCCTTTGCCTGCTTGTCCTCTTTGCAATCCTTCTGGTATCAAGCCCGGCCGGTATCGTATCAGCGGCTGAACCGGCCGAATATCGCATCGCCACCGTGGCCTGGGCCGGCTGGTCTCCACTCCACGTAGCCCACGAGAAGGGGCTGTGGAAACGTCTGGGTATCGAGGTGGAGGTCGTGGACTATGAGGACCCGATTGTTATTCTGGAAGCCATGCAGGCCGGGCGAATCGATTTCGCCATGGATATGGCGGGAACCCTGGCCGGGATATACATGGATGGGGCTCCTGTGGTGGCGCTGGCCGAAACCAACTGGTCTTCCGGAGGAGACCGCATCATCATCAAATCCGGGCATCGCCCTCGAGACCACCTGGGAGCGCCCCTCGGTGTCTTCCTGAACCGTCCGTCCTGCCTCTACTTCCTTCACCTCTTCCTGCAAACCCGGAATCTTCGCATCTCTGATTACCGGATTGTACAAATCAACCCCGAGGACATGGCGGCCCATTTCGCGGTGGGAAGGCTTCCGGTCATCGTGAGCTATGACCCCTGGGCCCTGAAGACCGTACAGGAGGGAAACGGGGTCTGCCTCGCCACCTCCGCGGATTTCGAGGGATGCATCCCGGAGTGCCTGTGGGCCTACAAGGGCCGCCTTGAATCCATCCCCTCCGAAGATATCCGCAAGGTCCTTCAAGGATGGATTCAGGCGGTGCAATGGATCGAAGAGCCGGAGAACTGGACTGAGTTCAGGGACATTTTAAACCGCCGCACATTTGGGAAACAAAAGCCTTATGCCGATGAAGAGCTGAGAGGTCTACTGGCCGGAGTGAAGATCCACACACCCTCAGAGCTGGTCGAACGGAATCGAACGGAAGGAGGGCTTTATGAGTACTTCCGTTCGCTCCGCGCATTCCTTGAAAAGGAAGAGTTGCTCCGGCGGCCTTACCGTGTGGAAGACCTTTTTGACAACCGGTTCGTCATGGAGGCCCTGTCCCTGGAACAAGCGCACCTCCCGGCGAACTGAACCTCCACCGCTTCCTGGAGAAAACCCATGCGAACGATTGCCGCACGCCTGCTCATGGCCTTCCTCTGCGTCATCGTTTTTCTGGTGCTTCAGGCCTTGTCCGTCCACATCGTTACCACGCGGATCTCCGAGGTCCAGATGGACGCACTCTCCCGGGAGCTTCATATCGAGGGACTCCAGGAGCGACTCGCCCGGGCGCGATTGACCGTGTACAAAATTCTGGGCACCATGAACCCTCATGAGATGGACCGCTTGCGGAAGCGATTCGAGTCCGCCTTTGCACCGTTGTCAAAGGACCTGGCGGACCAGCAGGTGGCGCCCGAGCTGATCCAGAAAAGCCTCGGTCTTTACCGGGACATCATCGCCCTCCATTACGACTTCTCGGTACGGACCGCCAGGGACCTCATCGACAGGGAATCCAAGGAAATCCACGAAAAAATCGTCCGCAAGCTGGAGGAGCGAGGCATAGAGCTCGCCCGGGCCACGAAAGCCCGGGTCCGGGAAGCCCACCGGAGGGCGAACCGGATCTCTTTAGCCCTGCTTTTGTGCGCCCTTGCAGCTGCAGGAGTCTGGGCGGTCGTTCTCATGCACACCTTGACGGATAGACGCAAGGCCGAAAGGAGCCTGCAGGAGAGCGAAGAGCGTTACCGCCGGCTCGTGGAGCACTCTTTTGACGGAATCGCCATTCACCATGACGGACGTATCGCATACATCAATCCGGCCGGAGCCCAGCTCCTGGGAACCTCGAACCCGGAAACCATTCTCGGCAGGCCCCTGCTCGACTTTGTTCACCCTGAGTACCGCGACGTGGTGATCGACCGGCTGCAGTTTGTCGAATCCCGGCACAAGGCGGCGAGCCTTATCGAGGAAAAGCTCGTGCGCGTGGACGGCCAAGAGCTGGACGCTGAAGTGGCGGCCATCGACGTCGTGTACGAAAACAGGCCCGCAGTCCAGGTGGTGTTTAGGGACATCACGGCACGAAAAGAGGCAGAACGGGACCTTCGAGAGAGCGAATCCCGGTTTCGTATCCTCTTCGACCTCTCCCCTCAGGCCATTGCCCTCACAGAGCTCGAATCGGGCCGCATACTCGATGTGAATACGAGATTCTCCGAGATCACCGGCTATGATAAAGACGCCGTGATCGGTCAATCCACTGCAAATCTCTTTTACTCGGAAAAAGACCGAGAGCGGTTCCTGAATAAAATCGAGAAGGAGGGAAAGGTTCAGGGCATGGAGATGACCTACCGGGCCCGGGACGGGTCCCTGATCCAGGCCCTGGTCTTCTGTCGAAGGATCCAGCTCTCACAGGGCCCGGTACTTCTCAACATCTTCCTGGACATGACCCGGCAGAAAAGCCTGGAGGCCCAGCTGCAGCAGGCTCAGCGGCTGGAGTCCATCGGCACCCTGGCCGGCGGCATCGCTCACGACTTCAACAACCTTCTCATGGGCATTCAGGGCTGGACATCCCTGATGCTGGCCGATCTGGAAGAGCCTCATCCCCATTACAGGCATTTGAAAAGCATTGAGGAACAAGTGCGCAGCGCATCGGATCTGACGCGACAGTTGCTCGGCTTCGCCCGGGGAGGCAAGTATGAGGTGAAGCCCACGGATCTTAACAGGCTGGTCGCCCGCAGCGCCGATACTTTCGGTCGTACCCGCAAGGACATTCCAATACTCACAGACCTTCCGGAGGATCTTCCTGCGGTGGAAGCGGACCAGCGGCAGATCGAGCAGGTGATGTTCAATCTCTTGGTGAACGCCTCTCACGCCATGCCCGCAGGAGGGGAGATTCGAATCGGGACAGGTGAAATGTGGCTGGACGAGGAATCGGCCAGGGCGCATCAGACCAGTTCCGGACGCTATGTATTCATCCGCGTCGCCGATACGGGTGTGGGCATGGATCAGGCCACGCTTCGGCACATCTTCGATCCGTTCTTCACCACCAAGGATCTGGGGCGCGGAACCGGCTTGGGGCTTGCATCGGCCTACGGCATCGTCAAGAATCACGACGGATTCATCGAGGTCTCCAGTGCTCCCGGAAAGGGAACAGACTTCCACATTTACCTCCCGGCCTCTGACAGACCGGTGAGCGAAACGCAAGAACCCGAAAGGGTCGTGGTCCCAGGCAACGGCACTGTACTGCTCGTGGACGATGAGACCGTGGTGGCGGATGTGGGGTTGAGGATGATCGAGAAACTGGGATACAAGGGACTGCTGGCCCGGAACGGGCAAGAGGCCCTGGACCTCTTTGAACGGGAAAGGCACCGGATCGACCTGGTGGTTCTAGACATGGTCATGCCCGGCATGGGAGGAGGAGAAACCTTTGACCGCCTGCGGGAGATCGATCCGGAGGTTCGAGTGATTCTGTCGAGCGGCTACAGCATGAACGGACGGCCCCTGGACATTTTAAAGCGCGGATGCAAGGGGTTCATTCAAAAGCCCTTTGACCTGCATGAGCTCTCCAACCGCCTGAAAGAGGTTCTGGAAGAGTGAAGAAAGCGACATAGTATTTCTTTGACATCCTGTTAGGAATCGAGTAATTCGTTTGTGAATTTAGCCACGAAGTCAGTCGGACCTGAATTGAGCGATTGAATCAAGCAAACAAGCGGGAGGATTGGTGTGGAAACAATCAAAGTCAAGGACCTGATGGTGCCGCTCGAAGAGTATGCCACCGTATCCGTGGAGGCCACCCTGTTCGATGCCGTCATTGCCCTCGAAGAGGCCCAGGAAGAGCTGGACCGCTCCCGGTACCACTACCTCCATCGCGCGGTGCTGGTGTATGACGAGCAAGACAACATTGTGGGGAAGGTCAGCCAGCTGTGCGTTCTGCAGGCGCTGGAACCCAGGTACAAGGAGATGGGGGAACCGTCCTCCCTTTCCAGGGCGGGGTTCAGCAACGGCTTTCTGAGGGACATGCTCCGGCAGTACTCCCTCTGGGACAAGCCTATGGCGGATATCTGCCGCAAGGGTGCTCGAATCAAGGTAAAAGATTTCATGCACAGGCCCTCAGAGGGGGAGTTCGTGGATGAGGAAGCTTCCCTGGAGGAGGCGATCCACCTGCTGTTAATGGGCCGCCACAACTCGCTCCTGGTCACCAGGAGTGGAAACATCATCGGCATTCTCAGGCAGACCGATGTCTTTCACGAGGTTTTTCAACGCATGAAGACCTGCAATCTCTAACGCGTCGCACCTACCGGATACGAGGACATATCGAATCGCTGAAGGAGGGTTTAGCCCATGAGTCACGACATCCAACACGATACCGATGGGGACGGCGGCATCCTGGCAAACAAGGTGCTATGGCTCTGCATCGGGGCGGGTATTTTCATTCTTGTCGCATTCATCCTTCCCACGCCCCAGAGCGTGATCGAAACCGTCGAAAAGCATGGATTTGCAGATCAGATGATCGAGTGGGAGGTGGCCCACGATGTGGAAGGGGCCGCCCATCAGACCATGGTGGTCCTGGGTCTCATTCCCATGGCGATCATTTTCTTCGCCACCGAGGCCATTCCCATCGGGCTCACGGGCATTCTGATGCCCATGCTGGCCTATTTTCTCCACCTGCTTCCCCGCAGCATGATCGGCAAGACCTTTGCCGGAGACGCACCCATGTTCCTCCTGGGCGTACTGGCCATGGGCGTGGCCGTGGTGGACGTGGGTTTCCACAAGAGACTGGCCGCATGGCTCCTGGGCTGGACCCGGGGATTCATGGTGCCCATCTTCGTATTGTGCATCAGCATGTCGGTGGTGGGCTCGTTCATCTCGGCCCATGCCATGTGCGCATTCATGACCCCGGTCATGGCCGCGGTCTACTTCGGCGCGGTGGCTGCCAACAGCAAGGGCGGCCGGGTGGAGCATGATCCGGCCCTGGCCAAGTTTCTCCTCTTCGCCCTCTGCTTCTCGCTGAACGTCGGAGGCGTGGGCTCCCCCGCGGCCGGCGGCAGAAACGTGATCATGATGGGTTTCTGGAGCGAGTACAATGTACCCATGGACTTTTTCACCTGGATGAAGTACGGGCTTCCCCTGGTTCCCATCATGGGGCTCATGGTGGCCGTGTACATGGTCGTGCTTTTCAGCCGGAAGGTCAAAACCAAGGACCTGACGCCCGGCCTTGCCGCCATCAAGGACGAGACCCGAAAGATGGGAAACATGTCCTATGCCGAGTACGTCACCTTCGGCATGCTTCTTCTGATCCTGGTCCTCTGGATTCTCGGGGGCGAGGAACTGGGCCTCGGCGGCCCGGCCCTGCTCGCCCTCCTGATCCCGGTGATCTTCCGCACCACCGACTGGAAAAAGATATTGAACGGCATCTCCTGGGACGCGTGGTTCATGTACTGCGGCGCCCTGACCCTGGGCGCCCTTCTCAAGGAAAGCGGCGCAGCCATGTGGCTTGCCCAGACCTTCCTCGAGATCCTGAGCACGGTGGGCATGAGTTCGGGGTTCGGCCTATGGGTCGGCCTGAGCGGTCTCTCCGGGCTCATGACCAACTTCATGTCCGACGCGGGCACCACGGCCCTGCTGGGTCCCATTGTGATTCCCATGGGCATCATGACCGGTGTGCCGGGCGAACCCTGGGCCGTGGGTCTGGCCGTGGCCTTTGCCACCAGCTTTGCTCACTTTCTCATCGTGGGAACGCCCAACAACGCTATTGTGTACGGCCTGGGTGTCTACCCGGACACCGGGGAGAAGATGATCCACCCCATGGACTTCATCAAGTACGGGTTCGTGCTCTGGGTCCTGTGTATGGCGGTGATGTGGCTCGTGGGCTTTCTGATCATCTACAACCTGGTGGGTTTTCCCGAAGGGGTACTGGAAACGGCCAGGGGAGTCATGCAAGGCGGAGGATAGAAATCTCAATTCAGGTGAAAGCATGCTAATAAGTGCTTGAAGAGCACCGGTTATCAAGGGGGATTGCGCCTTGTTCAAATGCATTCTTGTTCCGACGGACCTTCAGGAGAACAACAGAAGGGCTCTGGACATGTCTGTACGAATGGCCCTTCTGGAACAGGGACACATTCTTCTCCTCCACGTGATCGAAACCATTGATGACGCTGGGGAGGGGGAATTTGCGGAGTTCTATGACCGCCTGAAAATACGGGCCCTCGAAACAATGGACGAAATGGCCGCCCATTATGCGAATCAGCAGGTCCGTATCGACCGCCATATCGTCTTCGGCAAGCGGGTCCGGGAGATCGTGGACTTTGCCGGTGAACACCAGGTCGACGTCATCGTCCTGAGATCCCACAAAATCGACCGGACGAACCCAGCCGAGGGATGGGCCACCATCAGCTACCGGGTGGCCATCCTGGCGCCCTGTCACGTGCTGATGGTCAAGTCATAATAAAGGGGCGGGCGGCCGAAACGACGGAACCTGAAATGAGACGGAAGGAGGAAAGGACATGCTGGTCAGGAATTGGATGAGCAGGAAGGTGGTCACTATCGAGGCGAAAGACAGCATGCTCGACGCAGTAAACCTCATGAAGGAAAAAAACATCGGCAGGCTGCCCGTGCTGGAGGACGGAAATCTTGTAGGTGTGGTGACGGACCGGGACGTCAAGCGGGCCTCCGCCTCGGATGCCTGCACCCTGGAGATCCACGAGCTCATGTATCTGATCTCCAAGGTCAAGGTCAGGGATATCATGTCCAAGAAGGTGACAACCGTCCCCGATGATTTCACCGTCGAGGAAACGGCCGAGGTCATGCTGAAGAACAGGATCTCCGGAGTGCCGGTCGTGGACAAGGAGGCCAAATTAGTGGGGGTGATCACGCAGACCGACCTGTTCAAGGTGCTCATCACCATCACCGGCGTGGAAAAGCAGGGAATCCAGTTCGCCTTCCTCCTGAAAGACGAATCCGGGAGCATCAAGGAGGTGGCCGACGTCATGCGGAAATACGGGGGACGGCTCGCCAGCATCAGGACCTCTTACGAGGACGCCCCGGAGGGCTTTCGCAAAAGCTACATCCGCATGTACGGGGTGGACCGGTTCAAGCTGGAGGAACTCAAAAAGGAGCTCCGGGACGCGGCTCGCATCCTGTACATGGTCGACCACCGCGAGGGCAGGCGGGAAATCTACGAGTAGGATCCGCTATGCCCGCGTCAGCGGACGATACGTAATCCTGTGCGGAATGTCCGCCTCGGGGCCCAGCCGTTTTTTCCGGTCCGCCTCATAGTCCGAGTAATTCCCCTCGAACCAGATTGCCCGGCTCTCCCCCTCAAAGGCCAGTATATGGGTGGCGATTCGGTCCAGGAACCAGCGGTCGTGGCTGATCACCGCTGCGCACCCCGCGAACTGCTCCAGGGCGTCCTCCAGGGCCCGCATGGTGTTTACGTCCAGGTCATTGGTGGGCTCGTCCAATAGAAGAACGTTGGCCCCCTCCTGGAGCATGCAGGCCAGGTGCACGCGGTTTCGCTCCCCGCCGGAGAGGGTCCCCACCTTCTTCTGCTGATCCGTACCCGTGAAGTTGAACCGGGCCACGTAGGCCCGGGAGCGGACAGGAGTACCGCCCAGGTCGATCCAGTCCTCGCCCCCGGAGACCGCCTCCCATATGGTATGCTCGGGAGAAAGGCTCTCCCGCGTCTGGTCCACGTAAGCCAGGCGCACGGTCTCGCCCACGCGGATCTCGCCCTCGTCCGGCTCCTCCTGCCCGGTGATCAGCCGGAACAAGGTGGTCTTGCCCGAGCCGTTGGGACCGATCACCCCCACGATCCCGCCCGGGGGAAGGAAGAAAGAAAGGTCCTCGAAGAGCAGCCGGTCGCCGTACCCCTTGGCCACGCGGTCCGCCTCCACCACCTTGTCGCCCAGGCGGGGGCCCGGCGGAATGTAGATCTGCATCTGCCGCACCTTGGCTTCGCCCTCCTGGGAGAGCAGGCTCTCGTAGGCGCTGATGCGGGCCTTGGACTTGGCCTGCCTGGCCCGGGGGGACATGCGGATCCACTCCAGCTCCCGCTGGAGCGTCTTGTGCCGGTGGCCCTCGGCCTTCTCCTCCCTCCGCAGGCGCTCCTGCTTCTGCTCGAGCCAGGATGAGTAGTTTCCCTTCCAGGGAATGCCCCTGCCGCGGTCCAGCTCCAGAATCCACCCTGCCACATTGTCCAGGAAGTACCGGTCGTGGGTCACCGCGATGACCGTGCCCTGGTACTGCTGGAGGTGGCGCTCCAGCCAGGCCACGGTTTCCGCGTCCAAATGGTT
>CAZQCK010000046.1:12170-23036 GCA_964591925.1 uncultured Desulfobacterales bacterium | reverse complement strand
GACCTTCGGAGCCTGCATAACGTCTGTTGGGTTGCGGGCGATGGCCCGCCTTAGCGTATTGGCGTCTTTGCGAGAAAATACAGTTTCAGGGGAGGTTCCAATTCGAATGGTTTGCCTTATTCATAAGCTATTTCAAATGCTTCTTCACCGGCATTCCATTTTTCCACTTGACAACCGCCGCCCTCGTCCTACAATAGCGGAGAGTCATTACCCTTTGAAAAGCGCCCCCGCCCTGCATTGTGCCCCTTCTTACCGGATGTGAGGGCGATTGCATTCTTGGTTATCATGAAGTCGAAAGCCGATCAAGACGGCACCTGATTTCGTGGTCCCCCTGGGCACCCTTTGCCGACGAGTGAGGAGTGCTTGGTTCTTTAACCCCTAATGACGTTTATGAAGAGGAGGTACCGGCATGAAAAAGTGGTTTGTTCTGGGTTTGGCTGTTGTCTTCGGCATGGTGCTTTTCACCGGCATGGCCCCGTCCGGTGCTGAGGCCCGCACCACCTTTGTGACCATCGGCACGGGCGGGATCACCGGCGTGTATTATCCCACGGGTGGGGCCATCGCCAAGATGGTCAACAAGAAACGAGACGAGTACGGAATTCGGGCTACGGTGGAATCAACGGGCGGGTCGGTCTTCAATGTGAATGCGGTCATGGCGGGTGACCTGGAATTCGGGGTTGTCCAGTCAGACCGGCAGTTTCAGGCCATGAAGGGCATGGCCGAGTGGAAAGACAGGGGGCCGCAGAAGGATCTCCGCGCCGTGTTCAGCATCCACCCGGAGTCCATCACCCTCGTGGCCGCAGTGGACGCGGGCATCAAAACCATTCAGGACCTCAAGGGCAAACGGGTGAACATCGGGAACCCGGGCTCCGGCCAGCGGCAAAACTCCATCGACGCCCTCAATGCGGCGGGCCTCGACTATGAAAAGGACATAGAGGCCGAGAGCGTCGTGGCGGACGAGGCCCCCGGCCTGCTCCAGGACGGCCGGATCGACGCCTATTTTTACACTGTGGGACATCCCAGCGGCAACATCAAGGAGGCCACAGCCGGTCGCAGGAAGGTGGTCATATGTGATGTAACCGGTCCCGGCTTGAACGATCTGATCAAGGAAAAGCCCTACTATGCCAAGGCGCTTGTTCCGAAAAAATTCTACCCCGGGGCGATGAACGAGGATGATGCCCAGACCTTCGGCGTCAAAGCGACCTTTGTCACCTCGGCCAAGGTCTCCGAAGAGGTGGTATACGCCGTTGTAAAGGAGGTCTTTGACAATTTCGACGAGTTCAAGAAGCTGCACCCGGCCTATGCCGTGCTCACAAAGAAAGGCATGCTGCAAGGCTTGAGTGCTCCGCTCCATCCGGGAGCCATCAAGTATTTCAAAGAAGCCGGCCTCATGTAGCCCCTCCGGCCCGGCGAAAAATGCGACGTGGACGGCGGGTCCTGCGGTTCGCCGTCCACGTGTATTATCTTCAGAATTTGAATCGCTCAATTCAGGCCTGAATAATGTCTTCCCCGACCCCTGGTGGCGTCATTGCACCAGCGGACGTGTCGTCTAATGTTGATGACTTCGCAAAAAGTCAAAATATCTCGCCAAGCACCAAAGACCGCAAAGTGAACTGATTGGTATTAAAAAGTTTTTTTCTTAGCGTCTTGGCGTCTTTGCGAGAGAATACAGTTTTTACGATTTCGTCAATGTTCTTCGGTTCGAACGGTCGTGCCCCTTTTTTCGGCACGCTTTGCGACCCATAGAAGCGGGTGGCGTTTATGGCAGACACGGGATTTCGTCCAGACGGCGAGGATGATGGACTCGAGCTCGCCAGGAAGATGGCCGAGGAAGAGGAGGGAATGGGACGGAGGCCGATGGGCCCCTCCAAGTATCTGGTTCCGATCATTGGTGTGTTCTGGAGCCTGTTCCAGCTCTCCATCGCCAGCTGGCTCATCCTCGACACCGTATTCATCCGATCCATACACCTGGGCTTCGCCCTTCTGATCGTCTACTTGAACTACCCCATGTTCAAGCGCACACGTCTGGGCATCCGCGCCCTTTCCGCAAAGCGTTACATTCCCGTCATCGATTACGTGCTCGCGGCTGCAGCCTGCTTCTCGGCGCTTTACCTGGCCATCGACTATCTGGGCATCAGCATGCGGTACGGACTGCCCAACACCCGGGACGTGGTGATCGGCTTGGGCCTCGTGGTCCTTCTCCTCGAGGCCTCCCGCAGGGTGATCGGCCCGGCCCTGAGCATTGTGGCCACAGGCTTCATCCTCTATGCCTTTCTCGGCCCTTACATGCCGGACCTCATTGCATTCAAGGGGGTTTCCCTGAGCCGCTTCGTGGGACAGATGACCATGTCCACGGAAGGCATTTACGGCATCCCCCTGGACGTCTCAGCCACCATCGTCTTTCTCTTCGTGCTCTTCGGCGCCATGCTGGACAAGGCCGGCGCCGGGTTCTACTTCATCCAGCTGGCCTTGAGCCTGCTGGGCGGATTCAAGGGCGGCCCGGCCAAGGCCGCCATCATGGGAAGCGGCTTGACCGGTCTCGTGTCCGGTTCCAGCATCGCCAACATCGTGACCACGGGAACCTTCACCATCCCCCTCATGAAAAAGGTGGGATACCCGCCCAAAAAGGCGGCCGCCGTGGAAGTGGCGGCCAGCACTGACGGACAGCTGGCGCCTCCCATCATGGGAGCCGCGGCCTTCATCATTGCGGAGTATGTGAACGTCCCCTACATCGAGGTGGTCAAGGCGGCGGCGGTACCCGCGTTCGCCTCCTATGCGGCCCTGTTCTACATCACCCACATCGAGGCTTCCAAGCTGGGACTCCGGGGCATGAGACGCATCGAGCTGCCGCCGTTCTTCAGGACCCTCATCGGCGGAGCCCACTTTCTGCTTCCGCTGGTCATGCTCCTCTACGAGCTGATCATCCTGCGCCACTCCCCGGAGCTGGCCGCATTCAACGCCATCTGGGTCATGACCATCATCATGCTGGCGCAGCGCCCGATAAAGGCCTACCTTCGCAAGGAGCCGCTCTTTCCGGCCTTCAAGCAGGGCGTCGTAGACCTGTTCTCAGCCCTGGCCGCCGGAGCGCGAAACATGGTTTCCGTGGCCCTGGCCACAGCGGCAGCAGGCATCATCGTCGGTGTGGTGGCCCTGGGACTCGGCGGCCTGATCACCCAGATCATCGATACGATCTCCATGGGAAACATTTTCCTCATGCTCGTCATCACCGCCATGGCCAGCCTGCTCATCGGAATGGGGCTTCCCACCACAGCCACCTACATCGTCATGGCCTCGCTCACCGCACCGGCCATCGTCACCATCGGCGGGCTTCAGAATTTCATCGTTCCCCTGATGGCGGCCCACCTCTTCTGCTTCTACTTCGGCATCCTGGCCGATGACACGCCTCCCGTGGGTCTGGCCGCATATGCGGCCTCAGCCATCGCCCGGTCAGAGCCCATTCCCACGGGCATCCAAGGCTTCATGTACGACATCAGGACCGCCATCCTGCCCTTCATGTTCATCTTCAACACGGACCTCATCCTCCACAACATCTACAGCTGGCCTCAAGGGTTGCTCATCTTCGCCATGGCCTGCGTGGGAAACTTCGCTTTCGCCTCCGCCACCCAGGGTTGGTTCGTAGCAAGGACGCGCATCTACGAGGTCCCCATTCTACTGGGAGTCACGCTGGCCTTGATGCGACCCGACCTCATCTCCCAATGGCTGGGTATCCCCCATGACCAGCGATACTGGACCTATCCGCTCGGCGTGGCCCTGTTCGGTATCGTCTACCTGATGCAGCGGCCCAGGATTCCCAGGGACGCCGACGCCGCCGTATAAGCAAGCGGAGAGAGACCATGTTTTGGAAGAAGCTCCTGATTGCCCTCTTCATTCTCCTGACCGCGGCTGTGGGAGCCGGTCCGGCGACCGGCGGCGATCGGTTCGAGGATCACGGGGACGGAACGGTCACGGACAGGCTCCTGAACCTGATGTGGGCCAAGACCGACAACCAGGGAGACATTGACTGGAAAGGGGCTGCCCGCTGGGCCAGATTCACCTTCCCCCTCTCCCTCCCCGAAGGCAAGCGTGAGGGCTGGCGTCTTCCCGCAGTGGAGGAGCTTCAAAGCCTCTTTGTCGCCGATGACGCCTACGAGGGCTATGAGACCGATTGCGGCCGCCAGGTCTATATGGTTCCTCAGATCGAGCTGAGCTGCGGCTGGGTCTGGTCAGGGGAGCGCCGAAACATCACCGCCCGCGTGTTCAATTTTGAGCGTGGATATCACTATACGGACCGCATGGTGCATCGCAGGGCTTACCGGGCCCTCCCGGTCCGCGATCTTACGCCCTGACCCACCTGGAGGTATCATGAGCTCCATTCGAAAGATCCTTGTTCCAGTCGCCTTTTCCAAATATTCAGCCGGCCTGCTCTCTTACGCCGTAGACCTGGCGGACGATCTCGGGGCGGATCTGGTGGTGGTCAACGTTATCAATGTTAGAAACATCGAGGCCATCAACAGCGTGGAGTCCATGGGATATCGAGTGGACACGGAGTCCTACCGCCGAAGCCTCGAGGAGGAAAGGACGAAGCTCCTGCAGGACATGCTGGAGAAGCTCTCCATCCCGTCCGACCGCGTGCGATTACTGTTCAAGGTAGGCCACCCCTTTGATACGCTGCTTCAGGTCACCCGGGAAGAGAAAGCCGATCTGGTGATCATGGGCACCAAGGCCCATTCCGATCTCGAGCACGTGCTACTGGGATCGGTGGCCGAGAAGATGTTCCGTCACTCCCCGATCCCGGTTCTCTCGTACAGGACAAAGTAAAACCCGATGACCTCGCAAAAAGTCGAAATTTCGCGCCAAGACGCAAAGCTCGCAAAGTGGACTGATCAATCTTTTAATCTTTTCTTATTCTTAGCGCCTTAGCGTCTTAGCGAGAGGATACAGTTTTGCGAATTCGTCAAGCCGGACGAAGAGGTGTCCACATGGAACTCGAATGCATTCTTTATGAGAAGAAGGACGGTGTGGCCGAGATCCGGCTGAACCGCCCCAAGGTTCTGAACGCCATGAACAAGCGCCTCTGGGTGGACATTCAAACCGCCCTGGAAGACGCCGGGCAGGATCCCCGCATCAAGGCCGTTATCTTCACCGGAGAGGGGAGGGCCTTTTCCACGGGCGCGGATTTGAAGGAGTCCAAGACCCGTACCCCGGAAGAGTATCGGGACTATCTGGAGGAACTCCAGGAAGCCTCCCGCAAGATCCTTCGTTTCGACAAACCCACCATTGCGGCCGTCAACGGCTACGCCCTCGGCTCGGGATACGAGCTGGCCCTGGCCTGCGACATTCGAATCGCCGCCGAGGACGCCCTAATCGGTTCGCCCGAGGCCAAGGTGACCTCCTCTGTAACCGGTGGTGCCATGCGGTTGATCCAAGACCTGATCGGCCCGGGCAAGGCCTGTGAGCTCCTGTTCACAGCTGAGTACATCGATGGAGCCGAGGCGGCTCGTATCGGTCTCGTGAACCGGGCCGTGCCTTCTGAACAGCTGATGGATCAGGCCCGGGATATGGCCGGCCGCATCGCCCGCAACGCATCCTTTTCCCTCAAGATGATCAAGCGCGGCCTCCTCATGGCCCGTGAGGGGGTAAGCCTGGATGCCCTCATGGACTACGAGGTGGAGGCCTGCCTCGCCTGCGTCTCCACCAAGGAGCGCCGGGAGTCCCTTCAGGCCTTTGAAGCGCGAAAGCCCAAGGGAGAATGATGCACCCACGGCGAAAACAGCCGGCCAACGGAGACGGATCATGGACCTCGAGCATATCCTGAACGCGGCATCCATTGCCATTGTGGGCGCATCCAAGAATGAAACCAAGAGAGGTTTTCAGGCCATTCGCACCCTGGTAGAGGAGCGGTATGAGGGTGCGGTCTATCCGGTCAACCCGAAGGAAACCTCCATCCTGGGCTTCAAGTGTTACCCGTCGGTCTCCGCCATTCAAGATCCCGTGGACCTGGCCCTGATCACCACACCTGCGAAGACCATCCCCGCCATTTTGGAGGACTGCGGTCGAAAGGGGGTCCACGGGGCCGTGATCATCGCCGGCGGCTTCGGGGAAACCGGAGCCGAAGGGCGCGCGCTGGAAGCCGACATGGTGCGGGCGGCCCGAAAAAACAACATTCGACTGATCGGACCCAACACCTCGGGGATGATGAATCTCACCACCAATCTCAATCTGGTGGGGCTCCGCGACGCCCCCCGGGGGGACATCGCCCTGCTCACTCAAAGCGGAAACATGGCCCTGACCCTGATCACCGAAGCCAAGCTCAAGAGCCTGAAGGGTTTTTCCTATTATGTGGGAGTCGGCAATGAAGCGGATATCAAGTTCCACGAGTATCTGGCGTTTTTTCGAAACGATCCCCACACTCGGGCGATCCTCATGTATGTAGAGGGCCTGCGGCACGGCCGCGACTTTCTCAACGAGGCCTATTCCACCACGGCCATCAAGCCCATCATCCTGCTCAAGAGCGGCCGTTCCTCCACGGGCAAGCGGTCTGCAGGCTCGCACACCGGTGCTCTCGCCGGCATGTCCGAGGTGGCCAAAGGGGCGTTTGAGCGGGCCGGAATCATCGTGATCGAGAAATCCGACGAGCTCTTTCCCGCAGCCGAAACCCTGTCCAGCCTGCCTCCCATCAAGAACAACCGGATCGCCGTTCTTGCCGACGGCGGGGGACACGCCACCATCGCCTCGGACCTCCTGACGGACCTCGGCCTGAAGATTCCCGTTCTCAGGGACAAGACCCAGGCCCGGCTCAAGGAAATCCTTCCCGCGGCCGCATCCGTGCCCAACCCCGTGGACGTGGCCGGGGGGACGGACGCTGATCCCTCCGTATTCGCACAATGCGCGGACATCATCCTCAAGGATCCAGACGTGGGAGGGCTTCTGATCGTGGGCCTGTTCGGGGGGTACGGCATCCGCTTCGCAGAGAGTCTCTCCCTCATGGAAGAGGACGCCGCTCACCAGATGGGAAAGATGGTTCGAAAGCGCGACAAGCCCATCGTGCTCCACAGCCTGTACAGCAGCACCCGGCCCCACGCCCTCCACCTTCTTCGCTACTACGAGATTCCGGTCTACGACTCCCTGGACGTGGCCTGCAAGTGCATGGGGGTCCTGGCCGAGTATGGAAACTTCCTCGGAAGCTACCATACCAAGGCCAAGTTCACCATGAACTGGGGTGCCAAGACCCGCCGGGAGGGGGAGGAGATCATAGAGAAGGCACAAGCCCAAGGGCGTTCCGTTCTACTCGAGCCCGAGGCCAAGGCCCTGCTGTCACTCCACGGTGTCTCCGTCCCAACGGAGCACCTGGCTGAGTCGAAGGAAGAGGCCTCGGGCTTTGCAAGGCAGGTGAAAGGGCCCGTGGCACTCAAGATCGTTTCGCCCCGAATTCTCCACAAAAGCGATGCAGGGGGCGTACTGCTGGGACTTGAAGGGGAAGACGAGGTTCGACGCGGTTTTCACCGGATCATCAAGAACGCCGAAGCCTATGCCGGCCCCAATGCGGATATTCGAGGGGTCCTGGTCACACCCATGGCCGAAGACGGCGCCGAGGTCATCATCGGCACCAAGGAGGACGACCAGTTCGGCCCCATCATCATGTTCGGTCTCGGAGGCGTGCTGGTGGAAATCCTTCGGGATGTCTCCTTCCGGGTTCTTCCCATCTCGCCTACGGCTGCAAAAAAAATGATCCGAGAAATCAAAGCGTACCCTGTTCTTCGTGGGACCCGCGGAAAACCGCCCTGCGACGAAAAGGCCCTGCGAAGACTCCTGCTGCAATGCTCCGAGGTCATCGAATCTTACCCCGCCATTCGAGAGATGGATATGAACCCGGTCGTGGTCCACGAGAGCGGTCTGAGCGTTGTGGACGCCAGGATTCTTTTGAAGACGGAAAATTCGACTGGATAGAAGGCGTTTTTCACCGACGGGCCTTGACGCGGCCCGACAGATGATCTATGCATGTCGGACCGGGCCGTGGAAACTCGGCAGTGCTCAAAATTCGTTTATGGATGGGCACGAGCCGAACCATGGCCGAGTTTACGAACGGCGGGTTTCATGAAAAAGAAAAAGAAGAAACGGACCGTCAATATCGAGTGGTGCAAGGGATGCGGCATCTGTGTCGCTTTCTGCCCCAAAAACGTTATGGACCTGGATGAGTCGGAAAAGGCCGCCATTGTCCGGCCCAACGACTGCATCGATTGCGGACTGTGTGAGCTTCGCTGCCCTGATTTGGCCATTGAGTCCGAGGACATGGATGAGGCATGATCCGAAATCAGGCCTGTTCTCAGAACCCCATCCGGGTGCATCCCCTTTCAGATCGCCGGTGGCTTTGACATGAGCAAAAAGACCTTGTTCCTTCAAGGGAACGCCGTTTGCGTGGAGGCGGCAATGTACGCCGGCCTGGACTTTTTCGCCGGGTATCCGATCACTCCCTCCACTGAAATAGCCGAGATCCTCTCATTGAAACTTCCGCAGAAAGGCGGAAAGTTCATTCAAATGGAGGACGAAATCGCCTCCATGTGCGCCATAATCGGCGCCTCCCTCACCGGTCTCAAGTCCATGACCGCCACCAGTGGTCCGGGCTTCTCTCTCAAGCAAGAGGCCATCGGATACGCCGTGATGGCGGAAATTCCTTGTGTCATCGTCAATGTGCAGAGAGGAGGCCCTTCAACCGGCCTTCCCACCAGCCCCAGCCAGGGCGACGTGATGCAGGCCCGCTGGGGGACCCACGGCGATCACGCCATGATCACCCTGACGGCATCCAACCATCAGGACGTCTTCGCCATGACCGTGGAAGCGTTCAACCTGGCCGAGACCTATAGAACACCGGTCATTCTGCTGTTCGACGAGGTCATAGGGCACATGCGGGAGAAGCTCCGGATGCCTGAACCCGGCGATATTCCGCTGGTGGAACGCCTCTGGACTTCGGTCAAAGAGGGTACGGACTTCCATCCCTACCTTCCCCGCGAGGACGGCCGGCTGCCCATGTCGGATTTCGGAGGCATCCACCGGTACAATGTCACCGGCCTGATCCATGATATGTGGGGATTCCCCTCCAACAAGCCCCAGGTGGCCCACGGGCTCATGCGGCACCTGGTGGACAAGATCCAGAACCGGGTCCACGAGATCACGAGGTACAAAGAGTACTTACTGGACGATGCCGAGTGTATCCTCATCTCCTACGGTTCAGCCGCCCGTTCGGCCCTTCACGTGGTGGAGAACCGTCGAGCCAGGGGGGAAGCCCTCGGCCTGCTGGAACTCCAGAGCCTGTGGCCCTTTCCGGCCGAGGTAGTGAGGTCGCGGTGCGCCCATGCCAAATACATCCTGGTCGTGGAGCTGAACATGGGCCAGATTCTTCAGGAGGTCAAGAAGGCCGTTGTGGACCCGGAAAAGGTCTTTCTGGCCAATAAGATAGACGGCACCTTTATCACCCCCACGGACATCCGGGGTGTTCTACGCCTGATTCAGGGCAAAGGAGTGTGATCCTGTGGCTATTCGCGATTACATTCGGGAACGTTTCATGCCGCATATCTGGTGCCCCGGGTGCGGCCATGGAATCGTCATGAACAACCTCATCCGCGCCGTCGAGAACCTGGAGATTCGAAAGCGGGACCTGGTCATGGTCTCGGGCATAGGCTGCTCAGCCCGCATCTCGGGCTACCTGGACTTTCACACCCTGCACACGCTGCACGGGCGGGCCCTGGCCTTTGCCACCGGGGTAAAGATGGCGCGTCCGGAGCTGCGCATCCTGGTCCCCATGGGCGACGGCGACGCCACGGCCATCGGAGGAAACCACTTCATCCACGCGGCGCGCCGGAACATCGATCTGACCGCAGTCATCATGAACAACCGGATCTACGGCATGACCGGCGGACAGTACTCTCCCTTGAGCGGCCGGGGCAAAGCCGCCACCACGGCACCCCTGGGAAACATCGACCAGGAATTCGACATCGCAAAGCTGGCCAAGAGCGCCGGGGCCTCCTTCGTGGCCCGGACCACCACCTATCACGCCCCCGCCATGATCAAGATTCTAGAAAAGGCGATTATGCACAAGGGCTTTTCCGTGGTGGAAATCCTCTCCCAATGTCCGACCTACTTCGGCCGCAAGAACCGTCTGGGCGGCGCCGTGGACATGATGAAGTCGTACAAGACCGGCACCACTCCCATCGGGTCGGAGGCGAAAAAGCAAAACCCGGATCTAATCGAGCGAGGGATTTTCATGGAGGAGGATAGGCCGGAGTACTGCACCGAGTACGAGAACATCATCAAACAGGCGATGGGAGTGCATTAGATCATGGCGAGGACACGCATCATCTTCTCGGGGTCAGGCGGCCAGGGGGTAATCACCGCCTCCATCATCCTGGCGGAAGCCGCGGCGCTGCACGAGGATCAAAATGCGGTGCAGGCCCAGTCCTACGGCCCTGAAGCCCGCGGCGGAGCAACCCGGGCGGACGTGATTCTCTCGGACAAGGAAATCCGTTTTCCCAAGGTCACCCAGCCCAATATCCTCATCTGCCTCACCCAGGAAGCCTACAACAAATTCTCCTGGATCATTCGGCCCGGAGGACTGCTCCTTACGGACAGTCATTTTGTCATTCAGGAGAGAAAAGTGGACGCGCGCCAGGTCGAAATGGGCATGTACAATGCGGTCATCCAGGAAATCGGCCGGTCCATCGTCTTCAACATCTGCGTACTCGGCACCCTCATCGGCCTGACCGGTATTGTTCGTGCCGAGTCCGTCCTGGAGGTGCTCAAAGAACGTGTGCCCGGCGAATTCCTGGACATGAACCGGCAGGCCCTGGAGCTGGGAATTCGAGTGGCCTCGGG
>CAZQCK010000046.1:0-12070 GCA_964591925.1 uncultured Desulfobacterales bacterium | reverse complement strand
TTTCCGTGGCGTCTCTCCGGAATGGAGGTCTTCTTCTCCCTGAGCATTTCAAGGGCCCTTACCAGCCTGGGACGGGTCGCCTCCGGAAAGATGATGTGATCGATGTAGCCCACCTCTGCAGCGCGGAATGGACTGGCAAAGTTGTTCCGGTACTCTTCCACCAGGCGGTTGCGCGTGGCCTCCGGATCGCTCGATTCTTCTATCTCCTTGCGGAAGATAATGTTCGCAGCCCCCTCGGGCCCCATAACGGCGATCTCCGCCGAGGGATAGGCGAAATTGATGTCCGCATCCAGGTGCTTGCCGGACATGGCGATATAGGCTCCGCCGTATGCCTTGCGCGTCACCACGGTTATCTTGGGAACCGTGGCCTCGCTGTAGGCATAGATAATCTTGGCCCCGTGCTTGATGATCCCTCCGTACTCCTGCTGAACCCCGGGGAGATAACCGGGAACATCTACAAATGTAATCAGTGGAATGTTGAAGGAATCGCAGGTACGCACGAAGCGTGCACACTTCATGGATGCTTCGATGTCCAGGCAACCGGCCAGGAAACGAGGTTGATTCGCCACGATCCCCACCGCCATACCGTTGAGGCGGCCGAAACCCACGACCATGTTCATGGCATAATGCTGATGAGATTCCAAAAACACACCGTCGTCCAACACCTTCCGAATAAGATCCTTCATATCGTAAGGAAGGCGGGGATTGGTGGGGACCAACTCGTTGAGCCCGGGATCGATTCGAGTCGGATCGTCCGAACACGGCGTATCCGGCGTACGTTCCCGGTAGTTCTGGGGAAGGTAGGCCAGAAGCTCGCGAACCCGGTTCAAGGCGTCCCGGTCCGTGTCTTCGGCGAAATGGGCCACACCGCTCTTGGTGTTGTGGGACATGGCTCCGCCCAGGTCCTCCGATGAAACGTCCTCCGATGTAACGGCCTTGATGACCTGGGGACCGGTTATAAACATGTTGCTGGTCTTCTTGACCATGATGGTGAAATCAGTCAGAGCAGGGGAATAGACCGCTCCCCCGGCGCAGGGTCCCATGATCACGGAAACCTGTGGAACCACGCCAGAGGCGAACACATTGCGCTTGAAAATCTCGCCGTACCCGCCCAGGCTCATGACGCCTTCCTGAATCCGTGCGCCACCGGAGTCGTTCAAGCCGATGACCGGCGCCCCGGTTCGAAGGGCGAGGTCCATGACCTTGCACACCTTCTCTCCGAACGCCCCGCTCAAAGATCCGCCGAACACAGTGAAATCCTGTGCGAAAACGAACACTTTTCGGCCGTTGACCGTCCCGTAGCCCGTGATGACACCGTCACCCGGTATTTTCTTGCCCTCCATGCCGAAGTCATGACATCGATGGACAACAAACTTATCAATCTCCTGGAAGCTGTCTCGATCGAGAAGATGTCCGATACGCTCACGAGCAGTCATTTTGCCTTTGGCATGCTGCTGCTCGATGCGCTTTTCTCCGCCGCCCCATTCCGCTTCTTTGTTTCGGCGGTCCAACTCCTGTATTTTCGCTTCCATCTCCATTGTAAAGCCTCCGGCAGGAGAAGAACCTGAATTGAGCGTTTCAGATTGCAGCCTGTGTCGAAAAAACTGCAATTTGAAACGCTCAATTCAGGAAGAAGAACCGGTGTCGTCCCGAGACCCGGGCTATTCCAGGACCAGAAGCACGGCTTCCGCGTCCACCGCATCCCCGTTACTGCACTTGATCTCTTTCACGGTGCCGGAGGCGCTGGCCACGACGGGCAGCTCCATTTTCATGGCTTCCAGGATCACAACCTCATCACCTTCGTTGACCGAGTCACCTACATTCACCTTCACATCAATAACTTTCCCACCCATTGGAGCATTGATTTCACTCACGACACATTCCTCCTTTGATCGATAGTCTTTGGCATTTGCCGGAAAAAATAAATTTGTCATATAACATTGAAGTCCCATCCATTGTCAAGGTGAAAGTCGACCATAAGCTCCCGGGCCTGAGTGGTTTTTCTCTGTTCGCCCCGGATACGGTTCTTGACATAACTTCGCAAGTTCACTACTATACTGCATTTTAGTGGACCTGAAACGCATGGCAGAGCATCATACGGACGACTTCGTGACACAGGAGGTCTGCAAATGCCAGTCTACTTGTGGGTTGCCGAGACGCGCAAAGGGAGAAAGCTCAAAGGGGAGATCGAAGCCGCCGACGAACGTATTGCCATGAGCCAGCTCAAGCGGCGAAACCTCGCGGTCAAAAAGCTGAAGCCCAAGCCCAAGGATCTTTTTGAAAACGTCTCCTTCATGCAACCCAAGGTGACGAACAAGGACATCGTCATCTTCACACGGCAGTTTTCCACCATGATCGACGCGGGCCTCCCCCTGGTGCAGGGCCTGAACATTCTGGCGGAGCAAAACGAGAACAAGACGTTCCGCGGCATCCTGAAACAGATCGCCAAGGATGTGGAAGGCGGCTCCACCCTGGCCGAGGCCATGAAAAAGCACCCCAAGGTATTCGATGATCTGTTCGTGAACCTGGTGGCGGCCGGCGAGGTAGGCGGTATCCTCGACACCATCATGCGCCGGCTGGCCACCTTCATTGAAAAGGCGGAGAAACTCAAGAGCCAGATCAAAGGGGCCATGACCTACCCGATCGTTGTCGTGGCCATCGCCATCATCGTCATCGCCGTCATCCTTATCTTCGTCATTCCGGTGTTCGAGGATATGTTTGCGAGCTTTGGAAAGGCGCTCCCCCTCCCCACGCAGATCGTGGTGAACATGAGCCAGTTCATGAAAGGCAACATCCACTGGGTGATCCTCGGGATCATCGCCCTGGCCACAGCCTTCAAAAAATTCCGTGCAACCAAAAAAGGCCGCCGCGCTACGGACAGTCTGGCCCTGAAGCTGCCGATCTTCGGCGACCTCCTCAAGAAGACCGCCGTAGCCAGGTTCACGCGCACGCTCGGGACCATGGTCAGCAGCGGGGTTCCCATTCTGGACTCTCTAGAGATCGTGGCCAGGACATCGGGCAACGTGATTCTCGAGGAAATCATTTTCGAGGTCCGCGGAAGCATCGCCGAAGGCCAGACCATCGCGGAACCCCTGTCGGAAAACGACGTCTTCCCCGGTATGGTCGTACAGATGATCTCCGTGGGCGAGGCCACGGGCGCCTTGGACACCATGCTGGAAAAAATCGCCGATTTCTATGACGAAGAGGTGGACGCGGCCGTGGCTGCCCTGACCTCCATGCTGGAACCCCTTCTCATGCTCTTCCTGGGCGGCTCCATCGGCGGCTTGGTTGTGGCCATGTACCTGCCCATCTTCTCTATGGCGGGCGCCGTGGGAGGTTAATAGCGATCCTCCTCCCGCCGGTGGGGAGCGCGGCGGGGGAGGGAAACCCCAAATTACACAGAAGGCGCATCGCCTCTCGCGACCGTTGGAAGCTTCATCCCGACCGGGCCCGAGAACGCGTTTCTTGATTCCAACACATGTCCCCTCACCACAGAAAAACGTCTCCCACAGAGCTCTCGAGAGGACTCCAGAGACTCATGTTCCTTCGGGTTCTGGTCGTCTCGGTGCTCCTGGGTGCATCGGTGTTCGTCCAGGTCCGAAAAACCAGCGCGTACTTCGGGGACATTCAAACGTCACACTACGCCCTGATCGCCTTCGTATACTTCCTCACATTCATTTATATCCTGCTCCTCAAGCGCATTCGCAAGCTTACCATACTGGCTTATGCACAACTACTTATCGACACCTTCCTGATCACCGCCTTCATCTACACGACGGGCGGTATTGAAAGCTTTTTCTCCTTCCTCTACATTCTGACCATTATCAACGCAAGCATGCTTCTCTACCGTCGCGGCGGCCTTATCGTCGCCTCGAGCAGCAGTATCCTCTACGGCGCCCTGTTGGATCTTCACTACTACCAACTGATCACGCCTTACGGTGCCCTGGCGAGTCTGCCCGCCCACGACCAGGGCACCTATATCCTGTTCAGGATCCTGGTTCATACCGCAGCCTTTTACCTGGTGGCCATGCTCAGCGGCTATCTCTCCGAGCAGATCCGAACGAGCCGGCACGAGCTCGAGGCCAGAGAGGTGGACATCAGCAAGCTGGAAATCCTGAATGAGCGAATAGTTCAAAGCATTGCATCGGGGCTGATCACCGTGGACGACAGCGGCCGGGTCATTTTGTTCAACCCTGCAGCGGAAGCCGTATTCGGCATTTCAGCGAGTGACGCGAACGGCCGCCGCCTGAACGACATTCTGCCCTTTCTGGACGAGTATTCGAAACTGGGGGTGAGCCCGCCAGGGCTCTCTGAATCGCCGGCCATGCTTGACATCCCTTTCAGGAACCAAGAAGGCAGGGAACTTTTTCTGCGGCTCACGGTTTCACCCCTGAGCATGCCGGACGGGGAGGCCATCGGCCGGATTCTCGTGTTTCAAGACCTGACGGAAATCAAGCGAATCGAAGACGAGATGCAGCGGGTCGAAGGGCTGGCCATGGTGGGTGAATTGGCGGCGGGCATCGCACACGAGATCCGCAATCCCATGGCCTCCATCAGCGGCTCTATTCAGGTGCTCAAGGAAGGCCTGGATCTGAAAGAAGGAGACGTCACCGCCCGGCTGATGGATATCGTTATGAGAGAGGTCAACCGCCTGAACCACCTGGTGAACGACTTTCTTCTGTATGCACGCCCCCGGAAGACAACGGCACGGCGATTCGAGCTGAACGCCCTGATCCAGGATTCGCTGGAGCTTTTTCTCAACACCGCCGAGCAATCCGATCGAATTCGTGTGGTGAACCGCCTGGGCGACCCCCTTTACCCGGAATCGGATCCCGAGCAGATCAAGCAGGTCTTGTGGAACATCTTCCTGAACGCACGGGAGGCCATGCCCCAGGGGGGAACGATCCACATTGAAACCCGCCTCAAAAGCGAAACGCAAGCGCCCGGCGTATCGCATTCCGCGGTGGAGCTGATCGTGAGGGACACGGGATCCGGGTTCAGCGACAACGCCCTTAAGAATCTCTTCACACCGTTTTACACCACCAAGGAAGAAGGCTCGGGATTGGGATTGGCCACAGTCAAACGAATCGTGGAAGGGCTTCAGGGTTGGGTCAAGGGCGGGAACCATCCCGAGGGAGGCGCCCAGATCATCTTAGGGCTCCCCTTGTCTCGATCCGACGCGGAGGTCTCTTGAAACGAATCACTCTCACGGATCAACCCTGGTTTCCGGCCGTCCAGCGCCCCTCACGCTACCTCGGCAACGAACCCAACGTAAAGAGAAAGTCCGGTCAAGAAATCGAGGTCCTGGTGGGGTTGGCGTTCCCCGACCTCTACGAGGTGGGCATGAGCCACCAGGGGCTCAAGATCCTTTATCACATCCTCAACCGGGCCGAAGGGATCGCCGCGGAACGGGTCTTCTGTCCCTGGGTGGACTTGGAAGCGGCCCTGAGGGAGCACAAACAGCCCCTCGAGACCCTGGAATCCGCAATCCCCTTGAGTGATTTGGATATTCTAGGCTTCAGCCTTCAACACGAGCTCTGCTACACCAACGTCTTGACCATGCTCGACCTGGCGGGCATTCCCTTCCGGGCCGCTGAACGAAGCGAAGAACATCCTCTGATCATCGCGGGAGGGCCGGCCTGCTTCAACCCGGAACCTGTGGCCGAAATCTTCGACGCCTTTCTGATCGGTGACGGGGAAAAGGCGGTGCCTGATATCTGCGACCGGTTCCAGAAAGCGAAACGGAGCGGGACGAAACGCCCGGATTTCCTCTCGAATCTCACCGGCGTACAAGGGGTGTATGTCCCTTCTCTTTTCGTGCCTGCTTACGGGCCGCAAGGAGTCCTGGAGGCGATCACTCCGCTTCGGCCGGGATATGAGGCCGTGCGAAAAGCCCTGCTCCCCGATCTCGAATCCTCCCCCTACCCTTCGGACCAGGTGGTCCCGTTCGCCGAACCCATTCACGATCGTCTGGCCGTGGAGGTCTGCCGGGGCTGCACCCGCGGCTGCCGGTTCTGTCAGGCCGGTATGATCTATCGCCCCGTGAGGGAAAGGGCTCCGGAGACGGTCCTCGATCTTGTCGGGCGGAGCTTGGCACAGACCGGCTACGAGGACGTGTCGCTGCTTTCGCTGAGCACCGGCGACTATTCTTCCGTGGGCCCGCTCCTGACGGCGCTCATGAACCGTCACAGCCGGGACAAGATCGCCGTCAGCCTGCCGTCTCTTCGCATCGACAGCCTGGACGAAGCCTGGTTCGAACAGATCAAACGGGTACGAAAAACCGGGTTCACCCTGGCGCCCGAAGCAGGCAGCGACCGGCTTCGAAGAACCATCAACAAGTCCTTGACGAACCGGGAGATCATTCAGGCCGCCCGCAAGGTGTATGCGGCCGGATGGAAACTCGTCAAGCTTTACTTCATGGTGGGGCTTCCGGAAGAAACCGAGGAGGATCTTCAGGCCATCATCCAGCTCTCCCGCGAGGTGGCCGGGGAAGCGGGGGGGCGCGGAAAACGCCCGCGGCTTCACGTGAGCGTCGCCGCCTTTGTTCCCAAGTCCCACACCCCCTTCATGTGGGAGCCCCAGATTTCCCTGGAGGAGAGCAGAAGGCGTTTGCGTGTGATTCAAAACGGACTGAAGGACCGACGCATCCGCGTCAAGTGGAACGCCCCCGAAACGAGCTGGCTGGAAGGCGTTTTCTCCCGCGGAGACAGGCGTCTCTTCGCGGCCCTTGTCCGGGCCTGGAGATGGGGCGCCCGGTACGACGCCTGGGGTGATCAGTTTCGCATGGAGACGTGGATCGAGGCCTTTCAAGCCGAGGGGATGGACGTGGATTTTCATCTCTCCCGCCCTAGAAGTGAAAGCGAGGTGCTTCCCTGGGACCACATCCAATCCGGCGTCCGGAAGGAATTCCTGCTGCGGGAGCGACGCCTGGCCGCACAGGGGACCTTTACTCCGGACTGCCGCACGCAATGCCTGGAATGCGGGGTGTGCGACCACGAACATGTAGATCCGGTCATTCGAAACACAGGGAGCGCCCTCCTCTCTTCCGGGGAGCCCGATGTGAAATCCGAACCGGGGAAAAGTCGCTGCTTCCTGCTGAGCTTCTCCAAAACCGGCCTTGCGAGATTCCTCGGACACCTGGAGCTGGCCAAAGCATTCAACCGGGCCCTTCGACGGGCCGGGCTGTTTCCCGCCCACACCGAAGGCTTTCATCCTTCCCCCAAGGTCTCTTTTACATCTCCCCTGCCGGTGGGCACGGAAAGCCTACAGGAAACCGTTCGTGTAGAGCTCCACCATCCCCCGGCTCCCGGCGGCATCAGGGAAAGCCTCAACCGGTGCCTCCCCGAAGGCGTGCGAATTCTTCTGGTCGAGGACGTCACTGATCGCAAAAAGCGCAATCAGCCGCTCGAAAGCCGATACAGCATTACACTGGACGAAGACTGTTTCGACTCGAATGCAGCCCGGCGCTTTCTCGATTCTACCGAGCGTGTAGTCATCAAGACCACGCCCAAGGGAAAACGAACCGTGGATGCACGCGCCCTTGTCAAGGACCTTCAGTGCCGGTCCCCGCACACTGTAGAGCTGGTGCAGCTTCACCCTTCGGGGGCTTCTCTTAAACCCTCCGAGCTTCTCAGGGAAATCTTCGAGTTGACCGACTCCCAGGCGTTATCGCTAAAGATATTGAAAACCGGTCAGACTTTGGGTTAGGATTCCTGCACAGCCCGGTTCGGCATCTAACCGAAGGACGCCATGGCCACGGAACTCATCATCAACACCAGGTCCTACGAAACCCGCGTGGCCGTCGTCGAAGGCGGCGCCATCGCAGAGCTCCACATCGAACGAGAGACCGGCCGGGAGCTCATGGGTAACATTTACCGCGGAGAAGTGGTGCGTGTGCTGCCGGGCATGCAAGCCGCTTTCGTGGACATCGGGCTCGAACGTACGGGTTTTCTCTATGTATCAGATGTAAACAGGCATATGTCTGATGTAGAAAACGCCATGCTCCGTGAAGCCTCGGCAGGCGGTCGGGGCTCCGTGGCCGAGGAGCCCTCACTTCCCGACCCCGTCTCCGGCATCGCCTTCACCATAGAAGAGCTCCTCCACGTGGGCCAGGACGTCATGGTCCAAATCGCCAAGGAGCCCATTGGAACCAAAGGGGCCAGGTTGACCTCCCATGTGTCTCTGCCCGGCCGGCATCTGGTGCTCATGCCCACGGTCAACCATATCGGGGTCTCCCGCCGCATCGAGGACACCGCAGAAAGAGAACGCCTGCGAACCCTCCTTAGAGAGATGGTCCCCGACCGCGTGGGAGTCATTGTACGAACCGTGAGCGAGGGGGCGACCCGGGAAAAACTTCAGTCCGAAATGGACTTCCTCCTGAAGCTCTGGGAAACGGTTTGTGACGCCATGCAACGCTCCACGGGCCCGGCACTGCTGTACAAGGACCTCATCGTATCCCTCAGGGCGGTTCGGGACCTGTTCACCCGGGAGGTGGATCGGCTCGTCATAGACTCCGAAATCGAGTATGAGAACATCATGTCCTTCATGGAGACCTTCGCACCCGGGCTTCGCCCTTCCGTGGAGCTGTACGAAGGCGGTGATCCTATTTACGACACATACGGGCTCGAGATGGAGATCTCCAGAGCCCTGGAGAAAAAGGTCTGGCTAAAGTCCGGAGGATACATCGTCATAGAAATAGCCGAGGCACTGACTGCCATCGATGTCAACACGGGAAGCTATGTGGGCAAGCGAAACCTGGAAGAGACCATTCTCAAAACAAACATGGAAGCCGTCAGGGAGATCGCCTATCAGGTTCGGCTGCGGAACATCGGCGGGTTGATAGTCATCGACTTCATTGACATGGAACGTAAATCCAGCCGGGAGAGGGTCTTTTCAGCCTTGAAAGAGGCCATGAAAAAGGATCGAGCCAAGACCCATATCCTTCCCATGTCTGAATTGGGTTTGATCGAAATGACGCGCAAGCGCACCCGGGAGAACCTCAATCGTTTTCTGGGGGAACCCTGTACGTATTGCGAGGGCAGTGGATCACTGAAAAGTCGCCGGACCATCTGTTATGAAATATTTCGGGACCTGGAGCGGGAAACCGCCCATTCGGCGGAAAACGGGCTTATCCACCTCCTGGTCCATCCCGAAATCGAGCACACGCTCAAGGAAGAAGAGCACGATTCCGTGGTTCAAATGGAAAAGCGGATCAACCGGCGGGTGATTGTCAACAGCCGCCGCGATCTTCATTTGGAGCAGTACGAAATCAGCTCGTGAAGGCCGTGGGAGAGCTTTGGTTTCTCTTTGACAGAGCGTTGCTTTTTTGATAAAGCTTATGGCTGGTTATAAGCCTTTCCCGTCCATACCATAATATTTTTCCACCAGGAAAGATGGCGAATAGGATTTTCAGCCCGGGTTTTATTGCGGGAGCCGTGATCGTCCTCCTCTTCACGGTCCTTTCCTGTGTGCGCCCCTCCCTTATAACGGGAGTCGAACAACACTTCTACGATCTGTATCACCGTTTTTCACCCTCTCCTGCTCCGCCGTCCGGCAAGATCGTCCTAGTGGAGATTGATCGAGAAAGCCTGGCCCGTGTCGGATCCTGGCCCTGGCCACGACAGAGAATGGCCGAGCTCATCGACCGTTTGGACCAAGCCGGAGCCCGCCAAATCGGTCTTCTGGTCCCTCTTCAAGAAAAGGCCCGCGGTTCCGGGCACGAAGCGGCTCAAACCCTTCTCAAAAGGCTCAACGCACACCCTCTCTCCTCCCGGCACGAAGAACTGGCCGAGTGGGTCCGCCTCAACCTCGAACAAATGGTGCTGGACCTCGATGAAGACGGTCGTCTCGCAGAGAGTGTCAGACGGAGCGGCGAGGTTTTCGTCCCGGTCTACGCTCGATTCGAAGGGAGCTCGAAAGAAAAATCCCAGGGCGCTCTTCAGGCCATGTCCGGAAGCCTGATCGGTCCAGCGGATTTGCCCGAATCAGTGAAGCAACGGATTACAGTCCCGCACCTGTCCCTTCCCTTCAACGAGCTGGCCCAGGCAGCCTCCGGATTCGGTCACGCCGGCCTTGCGCCGGGAAACGACAAGGACGGCCGAAGACACGCCCTTGTAATACGATACCGGGGAGCCCTTATTCCATCGATGCCGCTTCGGTTGACCACAGCATACCATGGCCGCGAGCCCGGGGAGCTGTCCGTTAGAAACGAACAAATCCGTCTCAAGAGCGGCACGATTCAGATGGTGGACGGGAGCATGCTGATCCCCTTCTTCGAAGGACGCCCGCCCTTCCAGGTGTTGTGTTCGGCGGACATCCTGGCCGGCGAAAAGATGCATTCGATCAAAGATCGAATCGTTCTTGTGGCCTTCGGGCCGGGAGTCGGTCGATTGTTCGAGACGCCGATCGACTCGGCCATGGCCGAGGGACGGCTCGCTGCAACCACTCTGGAGGCCCTTCTGCAGGGAAAATGCGTGACTAGGCCGTCCGCCCTTCAAATCCTGGAACCGCTTATGGTCCTCTTCTTGGGCCTCCTGACCCTCTTCGTGTGCTCGAGGTTGGGTCACGGAGGAGCCATCGCAACGGCCGCCGGACTGTGCATCGCCGGCCTTGCAGCCGGAGTTGCGGTGTTTTCTCTATCCGGCGTGTGGCTCCGCACGGGCACGGCGGTGTTGTGCGTTCTTGTCGTCTACATCGCCACCTTACTTCAACGCCTGTTCTTCCCCTCCTCGACCGGCAAAGAGGCGATAGAGACGAATCGTCTCCTCGGGCTCAGCTTCCAGAGCCAGGGCCTCCTGGACCTGGCCTTTGACAAGTTCAAGAAGCTGCCCCTGGATGACGAGTCCCGTGACTTGATGTACAATCTCGGATTGGAGTATGAAAAAAAGCGAATGCTCCACAAGGCCCTTGATGTATACGAAAACATCAACAGGGCCGGTGGATACCGAGACCTGGACGATCGCATCCCCCGAATTCGAGAAGCGGAGAGATCCTCCACCATTGGAAGCCACCCGGCCGCCCCGGACAGCAGCATCCTGGCCGAGGCCGGCGGCGAAGGTCGCTCCAGAGTAGGCCGCTTCGAGGTTCTGGAAGAGCTGGGGAAAGGATCCATGGGGCTGGTGTACAAAGCCCGGGACCCCAAGATCAACCGCATGCTCGCCATTAAAACCATTCGCTTCTCCGATGAGTTCGAGGAGGATGTGATCCAGGAAATCAAGGGCCGCTTTTTCACTGAAGCCGAAATCGCCGGGCAGCTCTCCCATCCGTCCATTGTCACCATCTATGACGTAGGAGACGACGGGGATCTGACCTACATGGCCATGGAGTTTCTCGAAGGAAAGGATCTGGACAACTTTGTTTCCAAAGACACCCTCCTGCCGCTGCCCAAGGTGCTGGACATTGTGTCCCGTGTAGCGGACGCCCTGGCGTTCGCCCACAAAACCAGCGTGATCCATCGAGATATCAAGCCTGCGAACATCATGTTACTCAACAGCGGCGGTGTAAAGGTCACCGACTTCGGGATTGCAAAGGCCATCTCTTCATCCAGGACCCGCACAGGGGTGATTCTCGGAACGCCGAACTATATGTCTCCCGAACAGATCATGGGGCAAAAAATCGATCATCGATCCGACATCTTTTCTCTGGGCGTCCTCTTTTATCAGCTACTCAGCGGCGAGCTGCCTTTCCGTGGTGAGAACCTGAGCAACCTCCTCTACCAAATCACTCAGGTTCGCCACCCCTCTATTCGCCAAGTCAATCCCAGGATTCCAAAGGCATGCGAACAAATCATAGACAAGGCCCTGACCAAAAACCCGGCCGACCGATTCCAGTCGGCTTCGGAAATGGCCAAACTGCTCAGGCTGCTTTCATCGAAGATCGAGCAGTTGCGCAAGCGTGGGGCGCAGGGACAACCCCAAGCCCGGACATGAGGATTTCAGGGAAAACCGCTCTCCCGCAAACACGGCAAAAACGTCAAGAACGCATGTAAAGTCAGGACATTTTACAACTCCATCAATGTATCTCGAGGCGTCAGAGGCATTCAGGCCTTGATCAAACAGGGGAGGCGCATTGG
>CAZQCK010000045.1:0-23166 GCA_964591925.1 uncultured Desulfobacterales bacterium | reverse complement strand
AATCCTCCTTTCTGAATTGGAAACTTAGCAGTGCTCAAAATTCGTTTATGGATGGGCACTATCTCAACTCAGGAGATAATAAGGGGCTATCCAGGAATAGCGATTTAAATTGCAATCTTTTTCAAAGAAACAGTTAGAAAGTTCAGGGGGTGACCTTATGAGTAAACTCTCAACAGAGCTGATGGACAAGTACGAGGCGGCGTTTCAAAAATATCTATACGCGTATATGGTAAAGCGGGATTTATCGTTATTAGAAGAAATGGTTACAGATGATTTTTGCGGATATGGAACCGGATTTGATGAGAGCTTCTATAATGTGAGCAGTGGATTAGCGATATTTAAGAGGGATATTGATTCAGCACCGAATCCATTGCACTACACTTTGCACCGCCATGAAATAAAGCTTATTGACCAATACAATGCTATTTCCGTTAGTGAACTGGATATAAAAACATCTATTATTGAGCAAGAAGTCAAACTTAACAACCTTAGAATGATGATGGTGCTGCATGAAGAGGACGGCATAGTCAAATTATCCGGCTTACATATTTCTTTTCCTTCAGAAGTTCACGATAAGGATGAGTCTTATCCGCTGAAAGAGTTGGAAGAGCGAGCTCATTTGTTAACGCGGAAGGTAGAAGAGAAGACAAAAATTCTTCGACACACTATCGCAGAACAAATACGTACGGAGAAGGCGTTAAGAGAAAGCGAGGCGCGCTACAGTACCTTTATCAACAGCATTTCAGACCTCGTATTCCTCAAAGACGAACAATTCCGTTACATTGTTGCAAACAAAGCCCTGACCGATTTCCTGGGGAAGCCTCTGGAGGCCGTCATCGGACTCTCCGATTTTGAACTGATGCCTACAACAGAAGCGGCGGTAAATTGTCGTGCCTCCGACGAAAACGCCATCAAGTCAGGTTCGGTGGTTATTATGGAGGAAGTAGTTGGAGAACGGGCGTTCGAGACCACCAAATTCCCTGTATCCTTGAAAAACAATAAAACCGGGGTAGGTGGATTTATTCGCGACATCACTGAACGCGTAAGCATGGAGCAAAAGCGACAGCAGATTGTAAAGGCGGAAAGCCTCAATCGCATGGCCGGTGCCATCTCCCACCACTTCAATAACATGCTCTCCATAGTCATCGGGAACCTGGAATTGGCCATGGATAGTTCGGTCCGCCCTGTGGAAGGCCTTGATCACCTGGGCCAAGCCTTGAAAGGGGCTAGACGCGCTGCGGAAATGGCCTCCTTCATGCTGATGTACACAGGCCAGTTACAGGAGAAGATGGAAGCGCATGATCTTGCCGAAGTCTGTGAAGGAATTGTTATGGGCCTTCAAGAAACTATGCCCCGCAACATCCGACTGGTAACCGTTTTTTCGGCTCCTTCTGAGCTTTTTGTCAATGCCGATATTGAACTGGTCAGGCAGGCCTTGACCAACCTGATCACAAATGCCCGGGAAGCCATCGGCGATGTAGACGGTGAGATTCGGATTTCAGTCAGGGCCGCACAAGACGCGGACATTGTGACAACGGCCATTTGGCCTCCGGACTGGAAACCCAATGTCAAGGCTTATGCGGCCCTGGAAGTGACAGATACGGGAAGGGGTATGCCTGCCGGTGATATAGGCAAGGTGATGGATCCGTTTTTCTCCACCAAATTTACCGGCCGTGGGATAGGGTTGCCCGTTGTATCGGGCATTGCTCAGGCCCATGGCGGAGCGGTGGCGATTGAGAGCGAGCCGGGCGTCGGCAGCACTTTTCAGGTGCTGTTTCCCCTTACGAATAAGGAAACTAAATCAGGCCGAAAGGCAGTCAATGAGCCGGCTCTACCGATGGAAACGGGCGGACGGATACTGTTGGTGGAGGATGAGGAATTAGTGCGCAAGATGTTTAGGTCCATCTTGAATAGATTCGGGTTTGATGTGCTTATCGCAAAGGACGGTGTCGAGGCCCTGGATATATTCCGGAGCAGGCCGGATGAGATTCGCTTAGTGATAACGGATTTGACCATGCCTCGCATGAACGGCTGGGAGACCCTTGCCGCGCTACGGGAAATCCGTCCTGATATTCCGGTAATTCTTGCCAGCGGCTATGATGAGGCCTACGTCATGGCCGCCGATTACGTGGAAAAACCTCAAGCCTTTCTGCACAAGCCTTTTGAAGTAAAGACCCTGCAGGAAATCCTTGAACGAGTTACCGGACTCGATAAATTGCATTGATCCTAATAGATGTCATAGCATTATTGCGAACTTGTACAATTTCGAGTATTACGTCGGCTGTACGTAAGAAACGAATGCTGGGTTTAGGATTTTACATGAAGCCCCGGGGCGAAACGTTCCGGCCCTTTTGTGATGGGTGTTTTCGCCTCTTTTGCAATGCCTGAGAGCATTCCCTTGAACAGGATTTGATGCAAAGGGTAAAACATATACCAGTACAGGAGTCCCCAAAGCCCTCGCGGATGAAACCTGGATAACTGCTTGAGCTCCAACATATTCCCCTCAACGGGAGTCAATTCAAATTCAAGGGTGGCTTCGCCGGGAAGTTTCATCTCAGCCACGAGCCTGAGCAGCCTGGGTTCTTCCACCTCCATGACCCTCCAGAAATCAAGGGCGTCTCCAGTGTAAAGCTCTGCAGGGTCCCTGCGCCCTCGGCGAAGGCCTACCCCACCTGTGAGGCGATCCAGCGCCCCCCTCAGTTTCCATAATATCTCCCCGTAATACCAGCCGTTACTTCCACCCAAACCCTTTATGACAGGCCACACATCCTCAGGCGGGGCCTTCAAAAGCACACGGTAGCCGCTCTCAAATATCGTGCCTCCTGCATAATCCGCATCCCCGCACTGGGTCCATTCCGGAACAAAGATCTCCCCCGCATCGGCCCAGCAGGTCTCCACAGAGTGCTCCTCCGTTCTTCGAAGAGCAGCCCTTATGGCATCCCTGCAGGTCAGAAGTTCCTGGGGCACCATTTTTCTGATACTGTTTTCACGGCATACAACGGGAGTCTTGAGACCTTCTACAAGGGGCCTTGCAATGGAGGAAGGTATGGGTGTTACGAAATGAATCCAGTAGGAACTCAACCTGGGAGTAAGCACGGGAACAGGTATTATGAACCTCTTTTTGAGGCCGGCCTCCTGGGCGTAGATTTCCATAAGCTCTCTGTAGGAGACAATATCAGGCCCCCCTATATCGAGGGTCTTTCCTTTAGTGTCTTCATTTTCCAGGCAACCCTTGAGATAATTCAGGACATTTCTAATGCCTATGGGCTGGCAGGGTGTGTCAACCCAGCGGGGGGTCGTCATCACCGGCAGGCGCTCCACCAGATAACGGAGCATCTCAAAGGAAGCGCTTCCCGAACCAAGTATAACCGCGGCCCGGAGGAAGGTTACGGGCACACCTGCAGCACCCAGAAGGCCTGCAACCTCATGCCTTGAGCGAAGATGCTCGCTCATCAGCTCGCCTTCCTCGCCAAGGCCGCCCAGGTATATCATCCTTTCCAGGCCGGCCTTCGAAGCGGCCCTTGCCATGTTCAATGCCGCCTTCCGGTCAGCCTCTGCAAAGTCTCTTTTACTCGAGTTCATGGAATGAACCAGGTAATAGGCCGCCCGGCACCCCCGGCAAGATTCCTCTAGCGACGCCTGATCGAACATATCGGCCCGGGCAAACTCAACGGCGGGGTTTGAGGCCCAAGGGCGGCATTTGAGCTTTTCCAGCGACCTCCCCATGACGCGGACCTGATAACCCGCTTCAAGCAGGAGAGGTACAAGGCGTCCTCCCACATAACCGGTGGCACCGGTTACCAGAACCGGCTTCGAGCTGGTGTCCATATAAGCCTCTCCTCGCTGGTAATGCTCTTTGGTGTCTGTACTGGGTGTCGATAAATTTTACGGAAAACTGACAAATCGAAAAGTTGTATTCTCTCGCAAAGACGCCAAGAATGCCAAGAAAAAAGCGTTTAATTCTAATCAGTTCACTTTGCGGCTCGGCGCGAAATTTTGATTTCCTGCAAGGCTGTCACTATTTCGTCAGGTGTTTAGATGCCCATGTAGCAAGTGGCCTTTCTTGTTGACATGCAAGTTTCTCATGGTTATCATTTTTATCTGAGAAGCAGATTATAATTAAACATTGACAAGTAATTATCATGAAAGGAGAAGAATTATGGCAGAGCAAGGTTTCGTTTGGGTGAAGGATAAGGTGGGTAATGAGTTTGTGTGCAAGGTTGAAGACCTGAAGGATCCCAAAAAAGTAAACGAAGAGGACCTCAAGAACTGCGTAGATGATGCCTCCAGAGCGATCAACATCGGCGACTAGCAGAGAAAAGAGATCCTTTGAAACAGTTTTAGCCAGGCCAGAAAGCCTATGCTTTCTGGCCTTTTTTGCTTCGGTGAGAGTTTCGGGGGCCCATACGTAACTCAAACAGGCTGCAACTTTGATACGCTCGCTTCAGGAATCAATCAGGTGAGGGATGGTTTTGGCCGATTACTTCGAGCTGAAAAACAACGGTAGCGAGCTCGGGCGCGAAGTGTTGGCCGGGTCCACCACCTTCCTGTCGGCCATGTACATCATCGTGGTCAATCCGGCGATCCTCGCCCAAGCCGGACTTCCGTTCAACGCCTCGTTGACCGCCGCCGTTTTGGTCTCCGCTTTCAGCAGCGTGCTCATGGGGCTGTACGCCAACAACCCCCTGGTGGTCGCCCCGGGTATGAGCTTGAATCATATCTTTGTGCTGGCGGCGAGCTCCTCTCCGGGCATCACCTATCGAACCGCTTTGGGATGCGTTTTCTGGTCCGGCGTTCTTTTTTTCCTGTTGTTGACCCTGGACCGCAAAAAGCGCCTTCTGGCCGGGGTGCCGCGCATGCTTCGTTACGGACTGGCCGGGGGGATCGGCTTGTTCATCGCGGTGATCGGCTTGGAATCGGCGGGTTTCATTGTTTACGAACCCAGCGCGGGTTTCACCCGCGTGGAGATGAACGCCCATACCCTCACCTTCCTGGCCGGCCTGGCCGTAGCCTCCATCCTGGTGGTGCGCAAGGTCCCGGCAGGCTTTATTCTGGCTGTTTTGATCACCACCGTATTGGCCTGGCCATTGGGACGGCTCTACGGTTTTTCCGTGGATCCCCGCCCGCCGGTTGCGTGGCAAGGCCTTTGGGCCTGGCCCGACTTCAGCCTCATTGGTCAAATGGACCTCCTGGGTGCGTTGACCCTGCCCCACTGGCCGTTGATTTTCGTGTTTTCCTTTTCCTGCCTGTTCGACAGTCTGGCCACGTGCGTCGGGGTCTGCGAAGCCGGGGACCTGGTGGACGAGGAAGGCGATCCCCGCCGGCTGGTCACGAGCCTCAAGGCCAACGCCGTGGGGGTCATCGCCTCCGGTCTTTTGGGCGCAAGCCCGGCCACGGCCTACATCGAATCTTCCACCGGAGTCCGCGTCGGCGGCCGCACCGGGTTGACCGCCGTGACCGCCGGTTTGCTGTTTCTGCCATTGCTTTTTTTGTCCCCCTTGCTTTCGCTGGTTCCGGCCCTGGCTACGGCTCCGATTCTTGTGCTGGCCGGAATCTTCATGCTGAAGCCATTGATCTACGTGCGCTGGGAACGATTCGACGATGCCGCGCCTTTTTTCATGGCCATGATCGTCACGCCTCTGAGCCATTCCATCACCCATGGGATCATCTGGGGATGCTTGAGCTGGACGGCCCTGAAGCTCGCTTGCGGCAAACGGCGTCGAATCACACCGGCATTGATTTTTCTGGATGTGGTCTCCTTGATGCTCTTGTTCACCCTCGACCGTTACGGACACTGACGCCATGGTTTTCCTTCGCGCGATGGCCGAACAGACCCGCGGGCTCTGGGTCAAGTGGATCCGCTTGCTGACGCCGCCGGAAGGGCCTTGCCCGACCTCGGCATTTTCGCCGTTGACCGCCTACACCGAGACGTTTCAACCTCGAGGCACGTGTTCGTCCTCATTGTGCTTGTCGGACCTGGAACCCCTGCACTGCGCCCTGGGCTCCAGCCTTCATAGAGGAGCGGATCAGGACCAGGTCACGACGTCCGCGTTTTTGTATTCCGTGATGAGGCTGCCGGAATGTATGGAGCACGTTGATTGCGTCCTGCTAGCCTCCAGCAGGCAGGCGCTCGAGCGAGCGGGCGTGGACGAGACCTGGGTGCCTGTAAAGGCCCGGGCTCGGCGGCGGCCCGCATGGTTCAACGGAAAATCCTCTCTGGCCTTTCTCATCCACAGCGTTTCGGACCTGGATGACCTCATCCCCGCCCTGTGCGCCGTGCAGATCGAATGGAACAAGATGCACCGCCTGCTGGCGGAATCCGGCATGCTTTCCGGAACACGCCGAAGGCCCGCACAGGACATCCGGCGGGTGCTGGGCTTGAATTCTGCGGATTTCCATGCCCTGCGTACCATATGGGCGCCTGGTTTCCACGACAGGATTCAACAAATTACCCGCTCACCCAAGTCCATTTCCCTGCGTTTGACACCCATGGAATCGGCGGACTATCACTGGGCCGCCTCCAAATGGTGGTCGGATTTGCTCGGTCAGGTAAAGGAAACGGACTTGGGCCACCGCCCTGTGTACCTGGTCTCCAGCAACACCCATTGCCTGCCCAACTTGATATCCGGATCGGTGGACCTATACGGACGGCGGTTTTTGGACCATGCTCTGGCCGGGGACGACGGCCGACTGGCCCGCCGGGTGGATCGTTTGATGGACGAAGGGCCCTTGGCGCTGCGCAATTTGATGTACTACAGCCAACGTGGTTTTTTGGAAGAGAACACCGGTTTTGAGGGGGAAAAAGGCCGTTTGGAAGCCGAAGCAGGTTTGACACGCCTCAACAGCGTTCCCCTGGATGTCAGCGCACAGATAATTGAGATAGGCCGGCTCATGCCCGATCGCCTGGACCCCAGACTCACACCGGCAGAGCCGAGTATCCTGGAGGGCAGCGATGCGCTGATTCTAAATATCGACTATCCCTTGGGTTTTACCGCCTACTATCTGCTCAAGCAAGCCGCTGTCTCCCTGAAAAACCTGCGAGGCCTGTTCATTTTGGGCAAAACCGCCGCCATGATCGGTCGGTTGGGGGACCTGCTTTTACCCGCCCAGGTGATGGACGTTCATTCTCACTGCCGTTTTCATTTTCGCAATTGTTTTACAGCACGCCGCATCATTCCCTATCTGTACGAATCCGCCGTTTTTGACGATCAACGTAACCTGACTGTCCGGGGGACCTTTCTGCACAGCTGGAACATGGTCAAGGACTTCCACCGAGCGGACTTCACAGGGATTGAAATGGAAGCCGGCCCATGTCTGAGCGCCGTGTATGAGCATTTCCACGGTCAAGCGCCCGCCTCCAACAGCAACGTGGATTTGGCCCTGCCTCAGGGGTTTGATCTGGGGATCATCCACTACACCTCGGATACCCCGTACAATCTGCGGGCCAGCCTGCTCAGCCAGCGTCTAGGCCTAAACGGTGTGGAGGCGACCTATGCCGGCGGGTTGGCCATCCTTCAATTCATTTTGGACAGGGAAACCCGGAGGATCACCGGTCCCACACACTGAGGCGTCTCGAAACACCCTGGTCACAACCCTCAGGTCCCTGAAAAGAGCTGTTCAGCCGTGTCACAGCTTGTGGGAAGCGCAGGAAGGCCGATCTTCCGTCGTTTCTTGTTATCAAAATCGTCCAGTGGGTAGATACGCCCTTCCTGTTTCACGACCTCCTGCTGTGCCCGGATCCCCGAGGGCATGTGGCCTGACTGAAAAGCCATGTTTTTTAATAGCGTTATGAGCTCAGTAATACGCACACCCTGAGGGCAGCGCTCCTGGCAGGAATAGCAGGTGGAGCAGAGCCAGATGAGGTCACCGGCCAGGATTTCCTCTCTCAGCCCATAAACAGCCATACGGATGATTTTTGCAGGATCAAATCGGTTGTTCACCTCGGTAACGGGGCAACTGGCGGAACAGGTCCGGCAGGCGAAACAGGCCGTGAACATTTCACCTTCGGGCTGTCGAAGGAGATCCTTGCTAAACGCTGAGCTTGAATTCTTAAGATCTATCAATGGCTCTTTCATCGTCTTGCGCCTGGACCGCATGGCCCATTCCGGCAATTTGCGGGGTCTGGGAATGAGGGCACATGTGGATACCCGAGTCCCCGCTTTGCCGTCTATTGAAGCACCTTACGCTCGCAGGTCTTGCGAAAATGGTGGCCGTAGATCATAAGGGTGACGGCCAAGGGAAAGGACCGAGGGCGATAAAAGAAGGTCCAGCCCAGGAGTCGCCAGTACTGAAATCGTTCCTTGCCGAAAATTCCCAGGCGAAAGCCGGAACGAAAGAGGGCCAGAAAACGTTGTAGATCCAGCGAGTATGGTACCTCAGGAACCTTATATTCTCGAAGGAATGTCTTCACCCGCCGGTAGTAGTGCTTGGGCGAGTAGATATTCTGCATAATATTCCGATAACCTTCATGAAGCAATTCCAGTCCCATTTTAGGCGCAATATTGGTCGTCCCGTCTGTATTGCCGGACATGGGGCCGAGGAGGCGTCCATCCTTTTTCAATCGTTCATACAGCTTGGTGCCGGAAGGCGCCTGAAGCAGGCCCACCATGGCGGTTACGATCCCGCTCTTCTGAATAAAGTCGATCTGCCTCTCGAAGATCGAAGGGGTGTCGCTGTCAAATCCCACAATGAATCCGCCTTGAACTTGAAGTCCGACCCGCTGCATTTTCTTAACGCTGGCCACGAGGTCGCGGTTCGTGTTCTGTCTCTTGTTGCACTCGGCCAGGCACTTTTCATCCGGTGTCTCAATGCCGATAAACACGGAATCGAATCCCGCCTCCACCATGGTGTCCATCAAGGCGTCATCATCGGCCAGATTGATGGACGCCTCTGTATTGAAAAAGATTCCCCGTTTCCCTTTTTGCCATCTGATGAGAGCGGGAAGGAGGTGATCCTTCAAATAACCCTTGTTCCCGATGAAGTTGTCATCCACAAAAAAGATGTTCCCCCGCCATCCGAGAGAATACAGGCTGTCCAGTTCGCGAATGATCTGGTCGGAGGTCTTGATTCTGGGGCGGTGACCGAACAGGGCCGTGACATTGCAGAACTCGCAGTTGAACGGGCAACCCCTGGAGAACTGAATGCTCATCCCTGCATACCGTTTGAGCGAGGCCAATTTCCACAGAGGAACAGGCGTCTGTTCGATATCGGCGAATTCGTGTGTCTCGTAGGTTCTCTGTGGCCTGCCCCTTTCAAGGTCTCTCAGGAACCGCGGCAGTGTAATTTCCGCTTCGTTCAAGACAAAATGGTCCACCTCATCGAACACCTCGGGCTCATTGGTAAAGAGCGGCCCGCCCGCCACGACTCGAAGGCCGGCCTTTTTGCAAAGGGAAATGGTGCGGCGGGCGGAGTCTTTCTGCACGACCATGCCGCTGATCAGCGCGCAATCCGCCCACGCCAGGTCCTCGTCCGTGAGCTTGGTTACGTTCATATCCACCAGCCTTTTGGGCCATTCCTCGGGCAGCATGGCGGCGATGGTGAGAAGGCCCAGCGGGGGATGAGCGGCCTTTTTGTGAACAAACTTCAGGGCATGCTTGAAGCTCCAAAAGGTATCCGGATACTCTGGATAAAGCAATAATACACGCATATTATTTTCCTATAAAGCAATTATAAAAGCCTTGTAACGAAGTAATTTGCCCCTATAGTACCATACAGGGCACAGCTATAACAGGTGCGGGTGAGAGGGTTTTTCAAAAAAAAAGATGCCCCATTGTATAATAGAGGGCACCTTTTTTCAATCATCAAAAAATGTTAGACTACAGAGACATTAGTAGCAGAAGGGCCTTTAGGGCCTTGCTCTATCTCAAAGGAAACCCGATCGCCTTCATTGAGGGACTTAAAGCCGCTTGCATTGATGGCTGAATGGTGAACAAAGACATCTGCTCCGTCTTCTTGTTCAATGAATCCAAACCCTTTTCGGTCGTTAAACCACTTTACCGTTCCATTGGCCATGAGAACATCCTCCTTTCTTCAGAATTTCAATGTCTCAAACTGGAGGATGCATTTGCCGGTCAAACTGGGCCTTCAGAAAGAAACTGTCCTATGGTTACAGTAGGACTTAATTGATTATCACATAAGATAGTCTTTGCTATGGAAAAAGTCAAGGCAATAATTTGTTTTTTTCAAAAAAAAGACATAAAATAGTTTCATCTTGCAATAACAAGACGTTATAAGAGGGAAGCGGCCGGGTCCTGAAGTTTCGTGAGCCTCGCTTTAGGATGAAAGGGTTCTTCGTGACCCATGTGCCCTACAGTAAAGAGGTGCTTTCAGATGGAAATGCTTGACATCTCTTGGGGTTTTGGCGCAAGCTCAAGCATTGCCCCTACCCGGAAATCCAGCCATTGATCAAGGACGGATGCCCATGGAAACCATGAAAGAGATTCGAAAAAGCTATCAATTCAGCAAGACGGATGAAGAAAACCTTCCAAAGCTGGCTGAGATCCTGCTTCCTGTGTCGGACGAGTTGGCCCGGGATTTTTACGATCAGCTCAAGGATGATCCCCGCACTGCAGTCTATTTCCCCACTGAGGCGGCCGCGAGGCGTCGACGCGAGACCATCAAGGACTGGTTTCACCTCATTTTGAAGGGACCCTATGACCGCGTACTGCTGATGCGGCTGGAGAAGATCGGCGAGGTGCACGTAAAAATCGGTCTTCCGGGGCACCACGTGAACGCGTCCATGAATTTTATTCGGATCTACTGCATGCGACATATAATCTCGGCCGTCCCGGAGAGGAGTGTGCAGGAGGACCTTCTGGAGACCCTGAACAAGGTCCTGGATATCAGCCTGGATATCATGACGGGTTCCTACAGGGAAGCGGAGCTCAAAAAGGTCTTCCTGTCCTACCGCGTGGAGTCCACCCTGATCCAGTGGTCCGAACGATCCATGCAGGGGCTCAACCTGGTCCTCACCATCGGGCTTTTGATCATGGCAGTGGGCCTTGCCAGCCTCTTTGTGCATGACGTGATTTTTGCATTCAGCGGGAACCTGGAAAACGGGGTGATCAAGGCCCTGGGCTCTCTTCTCATTCTCTGGATGCTCACGGAGCTGATTAACACCGAGGTGAGGCACCTGAAGGGGGGAAAGTTTCGTGTGCGGGTCTTTGTGGAGCTCGCCCTGGTGGCCTTCATTCGGAAGATTTTCGTGGCGAGCTTTGACAAGCAGGATCCCCTGAACTTTGGACTCCTGCTCGGTGCGCTTCTGGCCCTTGGAATCGTGTTTTTTCTGGTGGGGCGCACGGAAGACCGGGCGTGAGGGTTGAATCCACTTGCGATTCGAAAATCGGCCGGGCAAACTCGCTGAGCACGGCATTTTTATACCATGCGTCGGATCTCCTCGGCCTTCCTTTGGAGCCGTTTTGAGGACACCTTGATGGCGGTGGATAGCTCCGGGGCGAATATTGATACGTGGTACTCGTCGATCCAGCGGGCGAACTCCAGTATGGCTGACCGCTTTTCCTGGGTGGCCTTGGGGCTGAGGCCCTCGCGTATCTCCTGGAGCTCGCGTTCGAAGACAGCCACTTCCCGGGCCTTGTTTCGATCCTTTTGCGGGTCGAAGGATCCTCGTTCCGCCCGAATCTCCAGGGCCTTCAAGTACCTGGGCAGTTGCTCCATTCGTTCCAGCGAGCAGCGTTCCAGAAAGTCCTCGGGCACCAGTTCGGTGAGCCGCGTGCGGACGGCCTCGCACACGGACCGAACCGCTCTGCCCTCGGCTTGGGTCGTCTCCAGGCGGTGGAGGGTGGATCGAAGACGGCCGTAGCCTTCGAGTACGGCGACGGCCTTGTCCAGAAGGTCGTTCGCCGCCGGGACCAGCTTCGAGGAGAGGTCTCCGGCCAGGGCCTCGAAGGCCCCGGCGGTGCGCACGTCCTTTTGGAAGAGCAACCTGACCAGCGCCCCCTGGAGCGCCTTTTCCACGGTCTTCGGCCCGCCGAAATAGACGGCCGCGTTCGAGAGGCTGCCGGGAAGACGCAGGACCCTGGAGGCGAACTTCAGGTCGCGGGAGAGACGGGCGGTCAGGAGGCGGGCGATGCCTTTGGGGTGGACCTCATCGGCCTCGGCTGCGCTCGGGAAGAGCCGGACGTTCACCCCCTTGTCCGCAGGTTCGAGTGCTGGAAAGGCCACGAGGTTGGCTTCTAAGGGGATCTCTTTGGGAAGGGCGTCTAAATCCCAACGGGTGAGGCCGTTTTGTTCACACCGGGCCCGCGCCTTTTTCCAAACCTGCGAAGAGGGAGAAGGATCGGCTGAACCCTCAGGCGACAGGAGAGCCGGATCGCGCCCGGTTCGAAGTTCACGGCCCTGGTGGTCCGTGATGGCCACCCGCATGCGAAGGTGCTCCGGAAGGCTCTCCTCGGGCCAGACCGAAGCGGGTATATCCACCCCGAACCGCCTGTATAGGAACCGTCCCACGGTGGTGATCAGAGATTCCTCGGTTCGGTCCATTTCCGCGGCAATTACCTTCACGGTCTCGGAAACCGGTACCAGTTGCTTTCGGTACCGTTTGGGAAGACCCTTGAGAAGGGCCGTTAGCTTTTCCTCGAACAGCCCCGGAACCAGCCATTCCAGGCGCTCTTGCGGAAGCCGGGACCTCAGGGTGGACGGCACGGATACGGTGATCCCGTCTTCCTCCGACCCGGGGGCGAAGCGGTAGGTCAGGGGGAAGGCCTGGTCCCCGGCTTCGATCCCTTCGGGGTAGGCCGACAGGAGGGAGTCGTCGGGCAGGTAGTGGGCCAGGTCTTCCTCGGTCATGTGCAGGAAATCATCCCCGTTGTTTTCTCGAATGCGCCTCTTGAGGGTGCGGATGTCGCAGACACCGGGAAGGCGTTCCGAGTAGAAGGCCGCCAAGGCGTCCTCGCTTACCAGAATATCCCGACGCCTGATGCGGTCCTCCATGGAGGAGAAGCGATTAACGAGCTCGAGGTTGTGCTCGAGGAAGGCGAAGCGCTGTTTCACCTCGCCTTCCACCAGTGCCGAGCGCACAAAGATTCGGTGGGACTCTTCCCGGTCCACACGCGTATAGGTCACTGACCGGCCGGGCACGATGAGCAGCCCGAACAAGGTCACCTGTTCCGTGGCCCGGACCTCTCCGCGGGATTTTTCCCAGTGGGGGTTGTGAAAGCTGGATCGGCAAAGGTTTCCTCCCAGAGGTTCCAGCCATTCAGGGGTGATGCGTGCCACGGTCCTGGCGAACAGCCTGGAGGTTCGAACCATTTCCATGGCCACGATCCACGGTGCGCCCCTGTTGAAGAGGGTGGAGCCGGGGAAGATCATCACGTCGCGTCCCCGGGTGGCGCGGTAGATGTTTTTTTCCTTTTGAACCGCAATGTTGGAGAGAAATCCGCTCAGCACGGAACAATGGATTTGCTTGTAATGGGTGTCCTTTTCTCGCCTTGCGGAGGGGGCTTCCGGCTTCAGCTCCTCCCCCAGAATGGTGACGATCTGCTCATGGACATCCCTCCACTCTCGCATGCGTACAAAGGATAGAAAGTGTTCACGACAGAAGGCGCGCATCCGGCTTTGGGTCTTCAGGCTTTTCCAGGTCCGGTGGTAGCGGTTCCAGATATTGAGCAGGGTCAAAAAGTCGCTGTCCTTGTCATTGAAGGGACGGTGCACTGCATCCGCGTCGGCCGCCTTGTCCGCGGGCCGTTCCCTGGGGTCCTGAGTGCCGAGAGCCGCAGCGATCACAGCCACCTCCTCGGAGCAGCCCTGCTCCCGGGCCTCCAGCATCATACGTGAGATGCGCGGGTCCAGGGGGAGGCGCGCCATGCGGCGTCCCAGCGAGGTGAGCCGTGTGCGGGCCTTCTCCCGCGTAACCGCGCCCAGTTCGACGAGCAGGTCGAAGCCGTCCTTTATGCTTCGGGCGTTGGGCGGATCTACAAAGGGAAAGGTTTCGATGTCCCCCAGCTTTAAAGAGAGCATACGCAGGATGACCTCGGCCAGGTTGGAGCGGAGAATCTCCGGAGGCGTGTGCTCGGGCCGGGATTCGTAGCTTTCCTCCGAGTAGAGCCGAATGCAGATTCCGTCCCGCACCCTTCCGCAGCGGCCCTTTCGCTGGTCCGCGCTGCTCTTGGATATCGGGGTTACGGACAGGCTGGTGGTCCGGGTGGACGGATGATACCTGGGGGTTCGGGCCAGCCCCGTGTCGATGACCCATCTAATGCCGGGTATGGTGAGTGAGGTCTCGGCCACGTTTGTGGCCACCACGATTTTTCTGCCGGCCCCCTGAGTGAACACCCGCCTCTGCCGGCCGGCGGGAAGCCTTGCAAAGAGCGGCAAAACCTTCGTCCCGGGAAAGCCCCGGGAGTCGATGCGCTCGCAGGTCTCCCGAATGTCCTGCTCCGTGGGCATGAAAACCAGCGCATCCCCCGGCCGGCCCTTGGATACAATACTCTCCACGTTCTGAACAGCAAGGTCCACGTAGGTCTCATCCCCCTCGTCTTCCCGGCCGGTGTCTGTTGTTGCATACACCACCTCGACTGGATAAAGCCGGCCGCTGACCTCCACCACCGGAGCGCCCTCGAATGCAGCGGCGAACTTCTCCGTGTCCAGGGTAGCGGAGGTGATCACAACCCGCAGGTCCTTTCGCTTTTTGAGCAGGGTACGCAGCAGGCCCAGAAGGAAGTCGATGTTCAGGCTGCGCTCGTGCGCCTCGTCAATGATAATGGTGTCGTACTCGTTGAGAAAACGGTCCTGCTGGGTCTCGGCCAGGAGCATGCCGTCGGTGAGGATTTTGACGTAGGCGTCAGGGCCTGTCCGGTCGGTGAAGCGTATCCTGTATCCCACCGAGCCGCCGATCTCTTCGCCCATCTCCTCGGCGATCCGGGCCGCCACCGCGGTGGCGGCGATTCGTCTGGGCTGGGTGCATCCTATTCTCCCGCCCAGCCCCCTTCCGGCCTCGAGGCACATCTTGGGAATCTGAGTGCTCTTGCCGGAGCCCGTGTCTCCGGCGATGATCACCACAGGGTTTTCCCGGATCATTCGAACGATGTCCTCGCGTCTGGTGCATATGGGAAGGTGCTCGGCGTAGCGGATTGGGGGAAGGCCCGCAGCGCGGGACTTCCTGCGCTCGATTGACTTCTCCAGGCGGCGTTCCAGCTCTTCCAGACGCCTCTCCACACCCCCTTTCTTTTCTCGAGCGGACTTTGACGACAGCGTACGGAGTCGCTTTCGAATCGTCCACTGATCGGCGATCATGGCGTCCTGCAACCCCGAGCGGATGCGGGCTATGCGTGTGGATACGGACAAGGAGCCTCCCCGGCTGAGATCGAATATTGAAAGAAAAAACAAGATAATGCGCCGGGTGGGAAACTTCAAGAGGGTAGAGCAAATCCGGCAATCCGCCATGCTCCCATGCCCGTGAACAAGGGCCGTTGTGGAGGATCAGCCGGCCTCGGTTGTACCGGGGTACCGGTCGTGATAAGGTATAAAACAAAAAGAGCGTCCCCTCAGGGAAGCATAGGGTGGATCGCTCAATCAGGTGAAAGTGAGGCGAAGGGAATGCGTTTCGTGATACAGGAACACCTTGCCACCAGGTTGCACTGGGATTTGCGCTTGGAAATGGGCGGCGTGCTCAAGTCATGGGCCCTGCCCAAAGGCCCGTCTTTGGATCCCTCAGAGAAACGACTCGCCGTGCAGGTAGTGGATCACCCGCTCGAGTACGCAGGTTTTGAAGGCGTTATCCCCGAAGGGGGATATGGTGCGGGTGTGGTGGCTGTATGGGACCGGGGGGACTACACCGTGTCTGGGAACGGGGATCCCGAGGCGGCCTTGAAGAACGGAAAACTCGAATTCCAGGTGCGGGGACGGATACTGAAGGGTGGGTTCGTCCTGGTGCGGTTCAAGGGAGAGGGGGAGCATTACTGGATGCTCATCAAGAAACGGGATGATCACGCTGTTTCTTCTTGGAGGCTTCCGCGCGCTCTTACACCCGAACGGGAGAAGGAGTTGCGGGGAAACCACGGGTCGAGCGGGACATGATGGGAAGAGCTGCGTTGGACATGGAGGCGTTTCGTTTGTTGGGCGATTCGCAGGCCCTGGCCGATCACGTCTCCCGGGTGTTGAACCAGGGAAGCTCCCTGGGCCCCGTTTTCCCCTCAGGTGTGTCCAGATCCGTGGAAACCTCTTCGGTGCTTGTGCTTCTGGGAAGGCACTGCGGTCGCAACCGGAGGCGCGGTGAACCCTGTGTGGTGTTCAATAAACGCTCGCACCACGTCAAGCAGCCCGGCGATCTGTGTTTCCCCGGAGGGAGCATGGCCCCGCGCCTGGATCGCTGTCTGGGGCGGATCCTGTCCCTTCCCGGTTTTCCGTTGCATCGCTGGCCCTATTGGCGGCGATGGCGTCGATTCCGTCCGAACGAGGCCCGCAGGCTTTCCATGCTCCTGGCCACAGGTCTAAGGGAAGGGCTCGAGGAGATGCGTCTGAATCCGCTCGGCGTGAGGATGCTGGGTCCTCTCCCCGCCCAGGAGCTGGTTTTGTTTCGGCGGGTGATTTATCCCATGGTGGGATGGATACGGCGCCAGGAACGATTTTTCCCGAATTGGGAAGTGGAGCGGGTTGTGTATATTCCCATCGGCCACCTTCTCACCCCTGAACTGTATGCGCGTTACCGCCTTCGTTTCGAGACGGGCGGGGCGAGAGAGGGCTCTCGCGCCGCGGAGGTGCGGGAGCTGCCCTGCTTCGTGCACGAGGGAAGGGGGGGCAGAGAAATCCTTTGGGGTGTGACCTACCGGACCGTGGTGGCCTTCCTGGAGTGTGTGTTCGGGTTTCGTCCTCCTGGATTACTCTCGCTCCCCGTGGTGAACGGAAGCCTTGGACCGGACTATCTGGCGGCGGTCACTGGCGGAATTTGACCGAACGAAGCCGATTCATAGCCGCAGCGATCTCGTACCTGCGGGGACGGGCAAAGGTGCCTGGATGCTTCTCCCCGCGGTGAAAAGGATCCAGCAGATCCAGGCTGTTTTTGTCCAGATACCTATCCAGTTGCTCGAGCACTTCACGCAAAGGCGTCTTTCCGTCCATGAACCGGGATGCGGCGAGGTGCAGAGCCGTGCCTACGGCCCGAGTCTGGCTGAAGTCCACGATCTGCTCCACGTTTCTCATGTTGATTCGCTCCGACCCGTACAGGATGGTGTCCAGGGCCTTGGCGTCTATCTTGACGCGTTTTCTACCTTTGGAGGCGTCGAAGCCGGCCGGGACCGGCTTGCGCTCGAGGCGCCAATCCGTGCAGGGCCCTGTCTCCGATCGCCTGCCGGTGGGATGGGCAGCGGCCACGGTTCGGGCCTCCGCAGTCACCTCCCGCGGTACGAATTCGTTCATCATGACCACCCGGTCCGCCGCGTCGAAGTAGTCTCCGCACCCTCCCATGACAAGCACCGTGGAGACCCCTAAGGTATCGTACAGCTCCCGAACCCGGTCTATGAAGGGAGTGATGGGTTCGAAGTCTTTGTCGACCAGGGCCTGCATTCGGGCATCCCGCACCATGAAGTTTGTGGCTGATGTGTCTTCGTCCAGGAGCAGCGTGCTTGCCCCCATTTCCATGGCTTCCATGATGTTGGCCGCCTGGCTGGTGCTTCCGCTGGCATTGTCCGTACGGAATGCGCTGGTGTCCAGGCCGCCGGGGAGATCGCCGATGAAGGGGCTGATGTCCACGAGCTCCACGCGCCGGCCGTCCTCCGCACGAATCTTTACGGCGTCAGGCGAAGTGATAACGTACTCCCGGCCGTCACCGGGTATGTGGAAATAGACCCCCCGCTCCAGAGCTCTTAGCAGTGTGGATTTTCCGTGGTAGCCACCCCCCACCACCAGGGTCACCCCCTTGGGCACACCCATACCTGTGATCTTTCTGGGCGATCCGGCATCCCGGGACACTGGATTGGGCAGGGTCATGCTCACCTGCAGGGATTCGGGGGAGGTGAAGGGTATGGCCTTGTCCCGCGCCATGGGGTGCTGGCTGTGTCCCGCCTCCCGCGGGAGGATGGATCCGTTTCCCACAAAGGCCACGAGTCCCATTTCATCCAGACGATGCCGAATGGAGTCCTGGTTTTCCACACACTCCACAAACGCCCAGGCCGATTCCTTGGGGTAGCTTCGCCACAGGACTCCCTTTTGAACCAGGTCGGGAAGGGCCTCGCAGAGCAAGGTGCGGGCCTGGCGGCCGAGAATGCTGCGGCCGGCTGCCGGAAGCCCTACAAAGAAACGGATTTCCACCCAGTCCGGCGTGATCTTGCAGGCCGTTCGTTCGAAAATCTCCTGCGCCCCTGAGTCGATGGTGATCATGCCGCTCTTGCCGCTTCCCTGGATGCGGCGGGATTCGCGAAAGACAGCCAGGTCCATCCGGCGGGCCACATAGTCCTCCAGGGCGATGCGGCGGATGCGGTTGCGGAAGAGATCAGCCGGAAAGGAGGCCCGGTTCATGGGCACACGTGCGCGGAGCAGGGAAGGGGCGGCAAAGGGATCCCCCTGAACGTGGTCCATGTACAGGGTGAACCAGCCGAAATCATAGGTTCCTTCAAGATCCTTGTAGACCTTGTAAGCCTTGCCGTCGATTCGAAAAAGCGTCCGGCGCAGTTGGTCGATGGTGGTCATGGCCCTTTTCCCTTCTTTCCGCAAGTCCGGTTCCCGGGGCGTGGATGTCTTGTTCAGGAGAAGGCGTTGAAAGCGCTGTTCATACGCAGGCGTGACCCCGGCCCGCAGCGTGAATGTTCGGCCCAAGAGCGCCACATGCGCTGAATCCTGTCAAGAGAAAAAACCCCCTTTGAAGATCATCGGGCCTCGTGGATCAGGTTTGCAGGTGGGTGCCGGCGTCCGGGCCCGCCGCCTGTCTTTCATGGCACACAAGAACCGTTGAGGCCCGGAGGCAAAGTGTGATTGAGAAGCATTGATCCTGAGTGTATGATAATTTGAAACGCTCAATTCAGGGATAAGATCCCTGACACACAAAGGAGGACACCCCATGATACGGTTCGGCGCAATGAACTCCCCCCTTCGCCCCATTGTCTTGGAGATCGAGACGATTGCACAGCACGGGTTCGACTATGTGGAGCTGACCATGGATGCTCCCGAGGCCCACCACGGCCTTCTGAGGGAACGTGCGAATGACATCCAGCTCTCGCTTCGGAATCTGAACCTGGGACTGGTGTGCCATCTTCCCACCTTTGTCTCGGCGGCGGATCTCACGCCGGCCCTGAGGGAAGCCTCGGTGGCCGAGCTTTTGCGTTCTCTGGAGACGGCCCGCGAACTGGGGGCGGAGAAGGTCGTGCTCCATCCGGCCCACGGCATGGGGCTGGGAAGGAGGCTGCCCGACCTCTTCCATGTCTATATGATGGAAGGCCTGGAGACCGTTTTGAGCCGAGCCGGATCCCTCGGGCTTATCGTGGCCCTCGAGAACATGACGCCCGGCTCTCTTTCGCTCACCGAGCCGGAGGATTTCGATGCGGTGCTCGATAGGTTTCCTTCCCTGGAGATGACCCTGGATTTGGGACACGCCCACATGAGGGCGAAGGAAGAAGACCGGGGTTTGCGGTTCATCGAGCGGCACGGAAGGCGGATCGGACACGTGCATGCCAGTGACAACCGTGGCCTGGAGGATGAGCACCTTCCCGTGGGCGTGGGTAATGTGGATTTTCCCTTGCTCATGCGGGCGCTCCATGGGATCGGCTATGATGGCACGTTGACACTGGAGGTGTTTTCCCCGGATCGTGAGTACCTCGAGCGAAGCCGAGAGAAACTGGCGGCGATGATTTCCCAGGCCGGGGAATAATAATGGAGCTACAATTGCATCGGCGTGCAATGAGTCCCGGCAGAGCGTCGGGATGAAGGACTGTTCTATCGTCCCGGCGTTCCGCCGTCGAGCAGGGCGAGCAGATCGTCCCATCTTGATATGCGGGGGACCTCGTCAGCCCCGGGAGGTGGTTGGGTTTGATCATAGCCGGGCGCAAGGGGGAGGCCTTGATCCCGCACGTAGGTGCTCCACACAGGGTTTATTCCGCTTTGAAGAGCGCCCCTTATGTCGGGGTCCGGATCGTCCCCCACATAGAGCATGCGAGCGGAATCCACACCTAGACCGTTTACCAGGGCCTCAAAGCTTCGAGCATGGGGTTTTCTATAACCGATGTGGCCACTGATGATGCAAACGTCGAAAAAGGGCGTGAGACCCAGGGCATTCAGAATGGCCTGGGCTGCGGGCGCATGAGTGAAATTGGACAGGAGTCCCAGTTGAAAGCGTCTTTTCACGGTTTCAAGCATGTCCAGGGTGCCCGGTATCAGATGAACATGATCCAGGAACGCAGAGAAGTAGGCCTCCACACCTTCGGCTATACGAGGGTCGTCAGGGGTAAGAGTGACACCCTGGCTCTCGAGTGCGGCCTGGATCCAGAAGCGATTGTGGGTCTCGCGGCCGTCCCTGCGTGTGTGCTGGATGAACCGCACGGCCGCGCTTCTGTGATCCTCCACGAAACGACCGCCGTTCACTTGGAGCCCGCTGTCCCTAAGGCTTTGAATGAGACGTTCCACAGCGTCTTTCAGTGCACCCTGTTCCACGGTGATCAGGGTGTTGAACAGGTCAAACCCCACGGCTTCAATCCGGGGCATAGTCGAATCCTTTGTTTGGAGTTCTTTCAAGACTGTTTTCGCTCTAAGCGGGCTTTCTGTTCCTCTTATACTGATCAAAGAGGCAAAAAACAAGATCTGCGTCTCCTTGACACCCTTGCCGGAAGTGCAATACAATGAATCGAAATCATGACAAATTCGGACTTCGTTCATTGTGGGTGGGCAGGAAAGGCGGCCGCCATGAAAATCTGCGACTTGATGATCCCCGATCCCATCACCATTCCCAAGGGCACCTCCATTGAGGACGCCATAGGGGTCATGAAAACAAACTCGATTCGGCATCTTCCCGTTGTCTCCGAAGGAAACCGCCTCGAGGGCTTCGTAACCCTCGCCGATCTGAAGCAGGGATTGATTCCCTCCATGGTGGCCGATCTCACTTTGGCCGATCTGATGATAAGCAAGCCCATCACCGTGCGGGCCGAGGATGACGTGGAGGTGGCGGCCCAGTTCATATACAAGTACAAGATCGGCGGCATCCCCGTGGTGGACGGAAACACGCTGGTGGGAATCATCACGGAGTCCGACATTCTTCGGGCCTTCATCGACATGATGGGCGTGATGACGGCCACTTCGCGGGTGGATGTCGCGGTCGGAGACCAACCGGGCCGTCTTCGCGAGGCCCTGCAGATCATCAACGACCATGGCGGGGACGTGATCAATGTGGGGATGGCCATGCAGGACATAGAAAAGCGTGTCTACTACTTCCGCCTGGCTTCCTGCAAGACTGATCGTATTCGAAAGGCCTTGGAGGCCGGTGGTTTCGAGGTGATCTCCGCCATGGACTGACCGGCAGGCCTTCTCTCCCCTACTCGGGTTCTCGGTACAGAGCCATCATTCCCGACCGGGCCAGTTTCTTGATACCCATGGGTTCGAGCACCTGCATGAATGCGGAGATCTTATTCGGTCCCCCGACCACCTCCACGATGTAGTGCGTTCTGCCCGTGTCCACGATCCGCGCTCTAAAGGTGGCCACTACGCTTCGAATCTCAGCTCGGTCCTCCGGCCGGGCCCGGACGCAGATCAGGGCCAGCTCCCGGCGGACGGCGTTTTCGCCGCTCATGTCACGGACCTTGATGACGTTGATCAATCGCCTCAGGTACTTCATGACCAGCTCGAGCTGCTCTTCCCGTGCCCGGAGCGTGATGGTGATGCGGGACATTTTCGCATTGGCGGTGGGTGCGCCGCATATGGTTTCGATGTTGTACCCCCTGCGGGCAAACAGGCTTGCGACCCTGGCGGTGACGCCGGGTTCGTTCTCCACCAGCATGGTGATGATACGCCGTTGTTCCGTCATGCCTCCCCCCTGTATCGAATGTCACAACATACCCCGTTCCCCGCTTCAATCCAAGTAACAAATCCTTCCTTTTGTTCTCGGGTTTGATGATTATAGTATAGATCGAAGCCTGAGTTTACGGGCAACACCAACCATGACCCGAGAGGTTTACGGAGTACGCGAAAGGAGGCAGACCCACAATGAACAGGAGCCGTCTTCCAAAGGCGCTGTATCTGATTATGCTTTTCCTGCTGCTCTTTCCGCTGATGGGAGCGGCACCGCAGGAGACACCTTCAACCGGTCCGGATGTGGATATCCGGTCCTTTACCCTGGACAACGGCATGCTGTTTCTCGTGGTGGAGCGCCCCACCACTCCCCAGGTGGCGTGCCGGCTGGCAATCCGGGCGGGAGCCGCGCTCGAGGAGCGGGGCAGGACCGGCATCGCCCACATGCTCGAACATATGATGTTCAAGGGGACCAGTAATTTCGGCACTGTGGATCCGGAACGGGATGCAGAGCTCCAGAGAAAGATAGAGAAGGCTTATCAGGCTGTGATGGACGAGCGAAGAAAGCGCCACCCCGATCAGGAACGCATTCAAAAAAAGCAAGAAGAGATGGCTGAGCTGCGAAAGAAGGTGCAAGAGATTTATGTCCCCCAGGCCTTTTCCTCCCATCTAGGAAAAAACGGGGCTGTGGGCGTCAACGCTTTTACCAGCAAGGACCAGACCCAGTATTTTATGTCTTTGCCTTCCGATATGCTGGAGCTGTGGTTTTCCATGGTGAGCGAACAGGTTTATGAGCCCGCCTTTCGCGAGTTTTACGTGGAAAAGGAGGTGGTCCGGCGGGAGTGGGCCTATCGCTACGTAAACAGCCCGTCAGGTGCGGGATGGCTGGCTCTGGACTCGACTCTCCATGCCGCTCACCCTTACAGGAATCCCACCATCGGCTGGAAGTCCGATATGGAGCGTTTCAGCACCGCCGACGCCGAGGCCTATCACCAGACCTACTACAATCCCTCCAATGCGGTCGCCGTGCTGGTCGGGGATGTAAGCGTGGACGAGGTGAAGCGATTGGCCGGGATCTATTTCGAGCGCTACCCGGCGGGGATCCGCGCCACCGAACGGGTCACCCGGGATCCCCCCCAGGAAGGCCCGCGCAGGGTCGAGCGCCACCTAGAAGGGGCCCGCACGCCGCTGGTCTTGATCGGCCATCATGGGACGGACATGGGAACC
>CAZQCK010000044.1:17443-23871 GCA_964591925.1 uncultured Desulfobacterales bacterium | reverse complement strand
CTTTCTGAATTGGAAACTCAGCAGTGCCCAAAATTCGTTTCTGGATGGGCACTAGATATACAAACCGATGGCCGACTCATGGGCTGTGTTTGACACATCTGGGAACAAGCCTGTCATACTGGACGAATCGGAGAGGCGAAAATGAAAAAACACAATAAGTATTCGTTATTAGGGTTAAAAGCTTTAGAGCGGGCAACGTCAAAAGTCGCCCGAAATGCAAGAAAAAATGGATATAAAATTCCGGTATGGAAAAATGGGCGAATTGAATATGAAATTCCAGAAATAGTCCCTGAACAAGTCACTCAAGCTGACCGCCAACAGCCCGGCGGTTTTTCAAAGCAAATCTCCCGCTTAAAGCCTTCTGATTCTGGAAGCAAATAGCCACGCCATGTTGGCGGCATCTTAGCGGTTGGAAATACATAACTCATCGCTCTTGGCCAATGGGCCTAGAGGGAGCTGAGACAGGTTGGAATCCAGGACAATGGCCGGGGCGGAAAGCGAGCCTTCCATGGCCCTTTGAAACCTCGGTGCAGGTTTTGAGGGGGCCATGCGCCCGCCTACTTGAAACGCACCTTGAGCAGGGAGAAATCGTCCTCCGCGATCCCGCCGCCGTGCAGGGAGAGGACATGGGCGTACAACTCGTCCATCTCCGACCCCGAATCCGCGGCGCGGGAGAGCAGGAACTCCTTGAACTCGGCGAATGACCACATGGACCCGTCTTCCAGGCTGACCTCGTAGACCCCGTCGGAGTAGAGGTACAGATCCGCAGGCCGGGGAACCTCCACAGAGGAGGTCTTGAAGACCAGGTCGGGCATGCCTCCTATCATCAGGTTCCTGGTCATCAGCTCCATGGGCTCACCGCACTCCGGAACCAGAAGGCAGGGAGGGTGCCCGCCGGAACCAAAGAACAGGGTGCGGTCGGATTTGCGGTACACACCGTACCAGATGGTGAAGTACAGATCGTTGTGCTGTTCCATCTGGAAGGTGGCATTGAGGCCCGTGAGGACCTGCTCCGGGTCACGGAAGTCCACTCCGGGCAGGGACTCGGAGCGCAGGGCGTTCAATGCCTGTACCGAGAGCAGAGCGGGGCCCACGCCATGGTCGCAGACGTCCAGCAGGTAGACCGCGAAGTGGTCGTCATCCACCCAATGGTAGCCCAGAGAGTCGCCTCCGAGTTGGGTCGAGGGCACGAAGCGCCAGTCGGTGGCCACGTCCCGGCCGTCTACAGGCTCAGGCAGCAGGGAAACCACGTATTCACTGGCCCGCGCGAGCTGCTCCTCCAGAGCCCGCTGGTTCTCAACCAGTGCATCAAAGGCCTCGTTTCTCTGCAGCAGGGCTATGTAGGCTTCAGAGTGGTAGCGGATTCGGGCGATCAGCTCGACCTTGTCCGGCAGCTTGACCAGGTAGTCGTTGGCGCCCAGCGTGAAGGCCTCGGCCTTGGTGGTCGCCTCCTCTCGGGTTGAGAGTACGATGAGGGGCGTATCGCGGGTGGCCGGGTTGCCGCGGAAAAACTTCACCAGGGTCAGTCCGTCCACCTCGCCCATGACCAGGTCCTGAAGGATGACCGTCGGCTGGATATCGTTGGCGGTCCTCACGGCCATGGTGGGATCCTGACAGTAGTGGAAGATGATATCTTCCTGGCCGGCCAGCATGCGTCGCACCGCCTCTGCGACCATGGCCTGGTCATCGATTAGCAGCACGGTGATCTCGTGCTGGGTCAACTTGGAGGCAACCCTGTTATCGGCCTTGTCAGCCATAAACTCTCTCCTTCATTTGCCTTCTCCTGTCATGAGCCGCACCAGGGCCGGCCCGATCCCGGAGAGGGCGATAACCTCCTGGGCGGCTTCCAGTTCCACGGCCGCCTTGGGCATACCCCACACCACACTGGTCTCCTTGTCCTGGACAAACGTACGCCAGCCGACGGCCTTCAGCGCAGCCATGCCCTTGGCGCCGTCCCTGCCCATGCCGGTCAGAATCACGGCGGCCCCTGGCGACGGCCAGTACTTCTCCAGGCTGTAGAAGAACTCGTCCACAGAGGGACGGTACGGGTAATCCACAGGCTCAGAGGAGTAATGGAGCTTCAAGTCTCCGCCCACCTTGAGGTGGTCGTTGGTGGCGGCCAGAAGCACCCGTCCCGGCGCGGGAGCCTCGTTTTCCGTCGCGGCCTTCACCGGCAGGGGCGAGATATCGTCCAGCCAGCGGGCCAGGTTGCCGGCAAACTGCACGTCCACATGCTGGACTATAACCACGGCGGCCGGAAAGTCGGAAGGAAGAGCGCCGAGCAGCCGGGCCAGGGCCTTGGGGCCGCCCGTGGATGCGCCCACAGCCACCAAGGGCATCCGGTCGCTAGAAGCCGGATTCGGGATCGGTGCAGGCCGAACCTTAACACGGTTTTTGGCGGTCAGACGAGAAATGTTGGCGATCTTCTTCAGCAACTCGGTCCCGCCCTCCACATCTCCCGCCTTGCCCAAAAGAGGAGTACAGACTGCGTCCAGCGCGCCGCATCCCATGGCCTCGAAAACCTTGGGGCTGTTGCCCTCCACCGTGGCCGTCACCACCAGAATGGGGCAGGGCGAGTGCTCCATGATGGCGCAGGTCGCCCTCGCCCCGTCCATGACCGGCATGATCAGATCCATAAGCACCAGGTCCGGAGTGTCCTCGGCGCACTTGTCCACGGCTTCGGCGCCGTCGCCGGCCACCCAGACTACCTGGTAGGAGGGGACGGTCTCGATGACGCGTCGCAATGCCCGAACGGCCATGGACAAATCATTGACAATGGCGATGCGCATGCTCAGGGCTCCCCGATGAGATCTTCGACCGCCTCGATGAGGCTTTCGTCGTGGAAGCTCGATTTGGCCAGGTAGTGGTCCGCACCCGCCTCCATGCCCCGCAGGCGGTCCTCCTCGCGGTCTTTGTAGGAGACGATCATGACCGGCGTGTGCGAAAGGGTCTCGTCCGCCTTGATACGCTCGGTCAGGCCTATGCCGTCCAACCGCGGCATGTCCACGTCCGTGACCACCAGGTCGAACCGGGAGCCACGCAGTGTATTCCAACCATCCATACCGTCCACCGCCACGGCCACTTCAAACCCGCGGCCCTCCAGAAGCCTTCTCTCCACCTCGCGAACGGTCAGGGAGTCGTCCACCACCAGCACCCGCTTGACAGGCTGTATCTCTTTCTCTCCCGAAGCCGCCCTGTACAGCTTACCTTGCTCGATAAGTTTCTGCATGGCCCGTACCAGATCGTCCAAGTCCGCGATGAGTACGGGTGAACCGTCCTCCAGAACCGCCCCGGCGCTCACCCCCGCCACCTTGCCCAGCCGTGCGTCCAGGACCTTGACCACCAGGTCCCGTTCGCCCAGAAATCCGTCCACAATCAAGCCGTAGCGGCCCATGCGGTCGCTGACCAGGACTATGCTCAGGGACTCACCATCCGGCGCCGGTGTCCCCAGCCCCAGAACCTGACGGGCATGCACCAGCCCCACGTTGGCCCCCTCGATAACGGCGTACCGGCAGCCCTGGGAAAATTGAAGCTCGTCGGCCGCAATTTTGACGATGCGCTCCAGCCGGGTTAGGGGCATGGCCAGGGGCTCACCCCCCACATCCACCACCAGGGTGCGCACAACCGAAAGTGTCAGGGGAAGCTGGAGGTGAAACACGGTTCCCTTACCCGGGACGGAATCGGCCCGCACCCGGCCGCCCACCTCCTGGACCATGGAGTGGACCACGTCCAGGCCGACGCCCCGGCCGGATATCTCGCTTACGACCCCGGCCGTGGAAAAGCCCGGCAGAAAAAGAAAATCCATGAGCTCGGAGACGGACATCTCCCGGACCATGTCCTCGGAGGCCATGCTGCGTTCCACAATCTTTTTCCGGATGGCCTCCGGGTCCACGCCCCGGCCGTCGTCCCGGACGTCGATGGTCAACAGGCCCGAACGATGCCTGGCCTCCAGGGTCAGGTTGCCCGTTTCTTGCTTGCCTGCAGAGGCTCGCTCTTCAGGGGTTTCCAACCCATGGTCCACGGCGTTTCGAAGAAGGTGGGTAAGGGGTGCCTCCAGCTTTTCCAGAATGTCCCGGTCCACACGGGTTGACTCGCCCAGGATCCGGAGGTCCACCTTCTTGGAAAGCTTTTTGGCCACGTCGCGGACCATGCGGGCAAAGCCGTGCAGCCCGTCGGAAAATGGCCGCATATGCGAGGCTATGACCTCGTTATAGAGCCGGTCCGCATGCTGCTCCAGCCGTCTGGAAAACGAATCGAAACCCTCCATGTGGGAGGCGGTTCTGGAGGCCGCTTTGCGCAGCCTCTCCCCGGCCTCGGCCAAGGCCTCCCTGACCTTGTAGTCCACTCCTTCGGATGCCGTCAACCGGCGGGCCTCCTCCAGTCTGGATGCGGTCTCGGACTGCACACTTCTAATGAACGACATCTCGTCCAGGAAGCCTTCCAGGGATCGGGCCTCCACCAGACACTCGCCCGCCAGCCCCATGAGACGGTTAAGACTCTCGCTTGAGACGCGTATGAAGCTGTCCGAGCGCTTCTCACGCACTTTCTTCTTCGTGTCCGTGCCCTGGACCTTGTCCGCCGGCAGGTCTTTCGGCTCTTCGTGCCCCTCCCCGGCCATGGCCGCCCGCAACTCCCCGGCCAGGGCCTTTATCCGGCCGGCCTGTCCGTGGAGAGTGTCGGGGATGTCCTCGGTATTGACGGAGGCAAGAGCCAGGAAAACGTCATTGCCGGAGAGCAGGAGGTCGATGGCTTTGGAAGAGAGCTTTTGCTCTCCCTGGCGTGCCGCTTCCAGCATATCCTCCATGGCATGTGCCAGTACCACGGCCTGATCCAGTCCCACGATCCTGGCCGCGCCCTTGATGGAGTGCGCCGCCCGCATGAGCACCTCCAGATTCCCGGCGGAGGCGTCGCTCTCGAGCTTCACCAGCCCGGACTCCAGGGTGCGGGCCTGGGTCTCGGCTTCAATGCCGAAGAGCTCGAGCATGGAGGCGTCAGCCAGATCGCTCAGGGGCGCACCGTCGATGCGGAATTCTTCCGCCTCCAGCCCTTGCCCCGCGTCTTCAACGGACAAGTCCTCATTTTCACCCGAAACTCCCTCAAACGCCTCCCCGTCCCTTCCTCCGGCAGCGGAGGCGATGCGTTTCCTCATGCGCTCGAAGATTGGACCGCCCGCATCCACCTGGCCGGGCATTTCCTCCATATCCAGTTGAGAGAGGTCCACCAGCAGCCCGGCGGCATCGGACAAGGCCTTGCGCGTCTCTTCGTCCAGTTCTCCCAGATCCGCGGCGGCGGACAACGCCTTCTCCGCCTCTGTACACATATCGGCCACAGGGGATAGCCCGACCAGGACCGCCGCGCTGCGAACGGACCTGGCCGCGCGCAGCAGTGCCTCCCAGTTTGGGTCCGTCTCCACGGACTCCAGGCCCTTCGCCAGTGCCCCGCCGTGGCTTTCGGCCTCCTGCCGGAAAAAATCGAGCATTAAATTGTCGCCGCCGTTGCCGGGACTCATGCAGCAAGGCTCCTGTCAAAGACTTCGAAAAGCACATCCGCTTCCAGCAGGGTAACGCTCAGTTCCCCGATCTCCACTATGGCGCAAGCAAAAGCGTGGTGGGCCTGGGCTACGGTGACAGGTGGTGCCGAGGATTCGCTTCGGTCGTAGCGAAACATCCCGAGGATCTCATCCACGTCAAAGGCGAACCTGCCTGAGGAGGCCCTGACTACGGCCAGACAAGGTTCCGAAATCCCCCGTTGATCCCCGGCCCCGGGATCGGCCCTGGGAATACGAAGCGCCTCCCGCGCGCTTACGCTGGGCAGAAGCTCACCACCCACGTTGACCAAGCCGGTGAAAATCCGGTTTGACCGGCCCGGAACGGTTCGCGGGGGCCTGAGGTCCAGGATCTGATCAAAAACCCCGGCGGAAAGTCCCAGCCACTCATGGCCCAGCCTGAACACGATAACTGAAGAAAGGCCTGAGGACCGCTGCTTCTTTTCCTCGGCCATGAGCCGGGTCCAGTGTACACGTTCTCCCTCGTCCATCTCCCGGTCGAACAGCTTCCGACCGGCCTCGGAGTACTCCGGGCAGTTGGAGCACAAGCCCACCTCGATGAGGCGGGGACAAGATCCGTCACCTCCAGTGCCCTGTATGCTCCAGCAATGCTTGCTCATCGGACAGCCCCATGATGCGCGCCGGTCCCCGCGCGCTCAGCCCGGCGGCGGTAGGTTTCCGCCCTGGTTGACTCGCCCTTCTGCTCGCAGATGAGGGCCATGCTGACCAGGGCGGCGTAATGGACTGGATCGAGGTAGAGGGCCTTTTTGAATTGCTTCTCGGCCCGCTCCCGCCTCCCCCGAGCCTGGTCTACAAGCCCCATAAGAAAGTGGGCCTCGGCCTCGGCGCGGTGCTCCTCCAGATAGGCCCGACAGAGCTCTTC
>CAZQCK010000044.1:0-17433 GCA_964591925.1 uncultured Desulfobacterales bacterium | reverse complement strand
TTCCGCCTGTTCGAGCTCTCCCCTGTCAGCGGCCCGGCGCACAGCTTCCAGACCACCCGCCTCTGCGTTCGGCTGTGCGGGTGGACGCGGCGCGAAGGCGGGTTCAGCGGGCCTGGGCGAAATCTCTGCGGGCTGCGGCGAAGGCATTGCCGGCGCAGGCGTGAACTTGGGAGCCGGCCCGATTCGAGGGGATGGTGCAGCAACCTTGCGGCAGGCAAAGGCCCGCTCGAAGTTCAGGGGCTCGAACCCGGCGCGCTGGAAAATAAAGGTCTCTGTGTGACCGGTAAAAACCACTCCGTCCCTCGCCAGAAGCCTGTGCAGGTTGGAGGTGAGCCTTTGCCTGGCTGATTCGCCCAGGTAGATCGCCAGGTTCTTGCAGAAAATCACGTCAAAGAGGGCCGCCCCTTGCAGAAAACCTTCCTCCACCATGTTGGCGCACACGAATTTTACGCTCCGGCGCACCTCTTCCGAGACCCTCCAGGCGTCACCGAAGCGCTCGAATGCGGCTCTGGGGTCATGGGGGCCGATGGTGCGGAACGAAGATAATGAGTAGAAGCCGCGCCCGGCGGTTTGCAAGGCCCTGGCGCTGATGTCCACGGCGATGATTCGGAAATCATCCGGCCCGCACCCGGCGTGCAACAGGGCCATGGCTGCGGAAAAAGGCTCCTCCCCGGTGGAGCATGGGGCGGAGAGTACGCGTAAGGGGCGGACGGCCGAGGCGCCGTGCTCCCGCGCCAGGTAGACGAGGCAGTCGAAGGGGCCGGCGTCCCGAAAAAACCAGGTTTCGGGCACCACCAAGCTCTCCATCAGCTCGGCCGCCTCCTCTGCCTCTTTCGAGACAAGGGAGAGATATTCATTTTCACTCTCGAGCCCACACGCCCTCATGCGGGCCCGTACAGCCCGCGCCACGGTCTTCTCACCTACGGACGCCGGGCCCAGGCCCATGCGGCGGGCGAGCAGGTCTAAAACCGCCTCCAGGGCGCCCCCTCCCATCAGTCCGCCTCTCCTTGGTAAAGGGCCTCTCGAACCTCCTCGGGCAAAACCCGCTCGATGTCCAGGTGCTGGATCATTCCCCGGGAGTCGCGAGCCACACCTCCGAGATACGGTGCGCGCTCCATGGACAGGCCGGGCTCCTCGAAATCGGATTCCTGCAGGTACAGGCTCTCGGTGGCCTTTTCAGCCACCAGCCCCAGTCGCCTTTCAAGTTTTCCGCCCAGCCGGACCACAAGGAGGCGGGTGGAGAGCAACGGACCGGCTGGGCCGCCGCCGAGCAGGGCCGAGAGATCCACGGCGGGGATTACCTTTCCCCGGTAGCTGAAAAGCCCGGCAACATAGTCCGGTGCATGCGGCACCTTTTTGAAGTGCGCGAGACCGGCCACCTCGGCCACCCTGGATGAGTCGAGGGCGAAGCGTTCACCCCCGGCCTGGAAGATCACGTAGAGCATCGTCCTACCCCACTGTGAACCGGGCCATCTCGTTGTGCAGTCCCTGCACCGCCTCGTTGAGCTGGTCGGCCGCCTCCTTGAATTCCGCCAGTGTCTGGCGGGTCTGATCCGCAGTCTCGGATAAGCCCGACATGGCCTCCGATATCTGGCCGGCGCCCTCGGACTGGGTCTGCACGGCCTCGGTCAGATTCTCGAAGCGGGGGCCGAGCTCCAGGATGTGCTCGATGACCTGCGCCAGATTGTCACTGATGTCTGCGACCCTGGCGGCGCCGTCATCCACCTGGCCTGTGAAGCGGGCCATGGTGTCCACCCCTCCGGATACGGCACGCCGCATCTCGCCCACCATCTGCTCAATGTCCAGGGTGGCCACCGAGGTCTGGTCCGCCAGACGGCGGATCTCGCGGGCCACCACCGAGAATCCCAAGCCGTATTCCCCGGCCTTCTCAGCCTCGATGGCCGCGTTCAAGGAAAGCATGTTGGTCTGGTTGGCCACCTTGGTGATGGTCATAACGATCTCGCCGATGTTGCCGGCCTTGTCCGAAATGTCGGCCAGTTTGCCCGAGATGGAGGAAGTGGCGCCGTGGAGCTCCTCCATGACCGTCTTGATCTGATCAATGCCGTTCTGGCCCGAGGAGGCAAGCCGCGCCGTTTCGGCCGTAGAGGAATTCATCTCGGTCATGGATCCGGCCAACTCCGAAGAAGTCGAGGATATCTCCCGGGTGGAGGCCCCCACCTGCGAGGTGGAGGCGGCCTGTTGTGAAAAGGTATCCTCGATCTGCGAGGCGCTGGCTGCGATCTGGGTGGCGCCGGCCTTGACCTGGATCCCCGATTTGCGCACCTGAGCCAGCAGGGAGTTCAGGCTTGCAGTCATGGTACGAAAGGAATCGAGCAATACCACGGCCTCGTCCCGCGAGGCGGCGGCTGTTTTCTCTTCGGGCAGGTCGTCCCGCGCCCGAATGGACTCGTGTGCCCCCTCCACATCGCCCGAGGCGATCTTGCGCGAAAGCGACGTCACAAACCTCAGCGGGGCTGTCATGCGCGAGCTCGAGTACACAGCCAGGCCCACCATGGCCGCCAGAATGAGGAACCCGGACGCTGACACGGCAAAGATGAGCATGTGCAGGGAATCGGTGGCCGCCTGCTTGGCCGCGTAATAGTCGTCCTCGTACATCCCTACGCCGATGATCCAGTCCCAGGCCGGAAAATAGGTGAAGGCGGAAATCTTCATACGCGAATTCATCTCCCCCGGATTACGCCAGGGATAGCGCTCGTAGGAAATCTCGCCTGGAGGTTCCGCCAGGGCGGCCTCGACCATATGCCTGATGAAGGGCTCGCCCTCGGCGTCTGTGGCCTCCAGGACGTGCTCACCGTCGCGCTCCCCGTCCTTGGAGATGATGTAGCGGCCCCGCGATTCACCCTTGGCCCCCAGGACCCAGACATAACCGGTATCCCCCACCCTGGTGGAAAGAATACTCCGCCTGAGGGACTCCATCTCCTCCACCACCAGCCCCACGCCGAGCATGCCCACGATGCGTCCCTTGTCGTCGGCAAGCGGCGCGTACTCCACTACCCAGTCCTTGCCCTGGGTGTGGTTGTATCCCTGATAGGACTTTCCTCTGAGAATTGTGTCCAGCACCTTGTGACGCGAGGAGCCCTTCCCCATGACCCGGGTGTAGAGTCCTACGCCGCCCCGGTGTGAGTCGTCCCCGCCCGACACTGAACTGGCCACGCGCAGCATGTCCCCCTGCTCATTCATGCGCTGGTAGATGGTACAAGGTACGCCGGTCAGTTTTTTGACCCGGTCAACCAGGGACGAGGTCGAAGAGAAATCCTTATTGGCCCTGACTGTCTGCCCGTTGACCACCAGGGAAGGCAGGATCACGTTCTTCTCCTCGCCCCTCTTCTCGTCGCGCACCCGCCACTCGACCGTGGAGGCGCCCAGGCGAACCCCATCGCCCTGATCGAGCAGGGTGTGGGCTCCCTGCATAGCCTGGGCCACCCTGTCCTGAATAAACTGATCCGTGGTCCGGCATAGGCGGTAGATATCCCCGCAGACGTGGGCGATGGTCTCGCGCGTCAGCTTGTCCATCTCCGCGTCTATGCGCTTCTCCACCGACGCCTCCATGACCATAGTCACCAGAATGGCGGCCAGGACCGGCAAGAGGGCGGAGATGGAGGCCACAGCGATGATCTTGTGCCTGAAGGAGAGGTTCATTGGCGTCGTTGCTCCTTAAGTGCTGACCTTGAACTTGAAAACCTCGTCGCGGAGGTCCTGTACGGCCTCATTGAGCTGCTCGGTAGCGCCCTTGAACTCGGCCAGGGTCTGGCGAGTCTGATCGGCCGCCTGGGAAAGCTGGTCCATGGCCTCGGAAATCCGCCTGGACCCCCTGCTCTGGGCCATAACTCCCTCCCTGGCCTCTTCGAAGCGTGGTTCCAGTGCCTGGACGTGCCCGATGATGGAAGACATGTGCGAGCCGATTTCGCCCACCTCCTCGGTGCGGCGATGGACTGAATCCGCGAACTTGTCCATTTCCATGACCCCGGCCGATACCGCGGTCTGCATCTCCCTGACCATAATCTCGATATCCTGGGCGGCCAGCCCGGTCCGGTCGGCCAAACGGCGTATCTCGCGGGCCACCACCGAGAAGCCCTGACCCAACTCTCCGGCCTTTTCCGCCTCGATGGAGGCGTTGAGTGAGAGCAGGTTGGTCTGCTCAGCCACCTTGGCTATGGTGGTCACGATGGAGGAAATGGTCCCGGCCTTCTCGTTGATGGATGCGAAGCGCTTGGAGAAACTCGAGGTGGCCTCGGAGAGAGCCTGCATTGCCGATTCCATGGCGGCCAGTTCCAGGGAACCCTCCTGAGCCAGCTCTGCTGTCTTTGCCGAATCGCCGGCCACCGCGGCCATGGTTTCGGAGAGGTTCTCCGAGGTCCGGAGTATCCCGGTGGAGGTGTCGTTGACCCGGGAAAGGGAGGCGGCCTGCTCAGCCGCGGTGGCCTCGATCTCGCGTGCACTGGCTGCGATTTCCGAGGCGGAGGTGGAAACCTGCAGGCCCGAGGCCTTTACCTGGCCCACCAGAGAATCCAGGTTCCCGGCCATGGTCCTGAAGGAAGAAAGCAGGGCTCCGATTTCATCGCAGGCCCGGCCGCGGGCTTGCGCCTTTTCAATGCGTCTTCCGGACTTCTTGCACTCACGGATGGCCCTGGAGGCACTCTCCAAATCGCCTGAGGCGATCCGCTCGGCCAGGTCCGCGGTCCTGGACACGGGCTTGAAAACCGAGTTCAAGCCCCAGCGCAGGCCGGCCAGGGCCACGGCCAGCAGCACCAGGGCTGCAGCCGATATGGACATGCGCATGCGGCCGATGCCTGCCTTGATGTCCTCCACCGGGATGGCCGCCAACTCGGCCGACTCCACCCTGCCCTCAAGGTGGCCGTAACCCTGGTCGGTGTCGGGCGGATAGAGGCGCTTCAACGCCACGGGCGCCCTCTCAGGGGTGGAGTGGCAGCGCATACAGCCCTTCTCATTGACCTCGCCTATGGCGATGATGAAATGCTCTGTGCCATCGATCTTGCGCAGGCCCTGCCAGAAAGGCTCGCGGCCTTCCTGCTTCATGCGGTCAAGCTCGGCAATGATATCCGTTTCCACCGGGCCGGCCTTGTTGGCCTGGTTACGCGGCTTGACCGAGGCGGTCTTGAAGCGCATCCCGTGGCGGTCTTCCTCAGGAATGCGCGAGAAGACGCTGTTGGCGGCGAAGGATGTAGACTGCAGCTCGGTGACGAAGTCGTCCGGATGAAGAAGTTCGTTGGCCTTGGGGCGAACCACCCTGGAAACGTGGGCCCTTACCGCCTTCATGGAATAGAGCATCATCTCGGCCTTTTCCCGATACTCTTGAAACATGATTTTATGCAGGAAGTGCGAGGCCACGAGCACCGCGGCCAAGGCGATGGCCAGGCAGAAGGCGGTGCCCGCGATCATGAAGCGCTTCTTGATGCTCATCGTCCTCTCCCCCTGAATTGAGCGACTGAGTGAATGCACGTGATGTGAAACGCTCAATCCAGGCCTCGAGCTTCAAACACCGCTGAAACGGCCTCCTCGCGGATTCGCTCCCAGAGAGCTTCACCGCCGAAGCTCTCGACGTAAACCTTCATCTTGGGCTCGGTTCCCGAAGGCCGGACGGCGAACCAGGAGCCGTCCTCGAGCAAAACCTTGACACCCCCCACGGGAGCTCCGTTGCCCGGAGCCTTGGTCAACACCGCCCCTACCGCCTTTCCCGCCACGTGCGAACGCTGGAACGTCTGTGGAGCAAGCGCGGACAGCAAGGATTTCTGCTCCTGCGTGATAGGACCATCCGAGCGTCGGTAGAACGGCTCTCCATACTGTGCGACCAGGGTATCGCGGTAGATTTCAGAAGGGGTGCGATCCGTCTTTGCCAGAATTTCAGCCGCCAGGAGGGACATGCAAAACCCGTCTTTATCCGTACACCACACCGAACCGTCCCTCCGCAAAAAGGAGGCCCCGGCGCTTTCCTCGCCTCCAAAAGCAAGCCGGCCGAACAAAAGGCCTTCCACGAACCACTTGAATCCCACAGGGACTTCATACACCTTCCTCCCCAGATCTTCCACGACCCGGTCGATCATGGAACTGCTCACCAGGGTCTTCCCCACTTGGAGTTCGGAGCCCCAGGACGGACGATTACCGAGCAGATACCAGATGGCCACCGACAGGTAATGGTTGGGATTCATCAGTCCGTCCGAGGTGACTATACCGTGACGATCCACATCCGGGTCGTTTCCCCAGGCGATGTCGAACCGGTCCGCAAGCGCGATGAGTCCCGCCATGGCGTAGGGCGAGGAGCAGTCCATACGGATTTCACCGTCCGAATCCAGGGTCATGAATCCGAAGGCAGGATCAACCTGGTCGTTAACCACCTCCAGACTCAAACCATAGGTCTCTGCAATGAAGTCCCAGAACCCTATCGAGGCTCCGCCCATGGGGTCCACCCCCAAGTGGAGACCCGCCCCCCGAACTGCATCCATGTCCACCACCTCTCCCAGGGCGCGTACAAACGGAGTCATGAAATCCCGCTCCACCGTGGTCTCGGCCGTTCGGGCCCGGGGGTAGGGGATTCTCCGTATATATCCTCCCGGCTCTTTCATGAGTTCGTTGGCCCTGTCCTGGATCCACCCTGTGGCATCCATATCCGCCGGCCCCCCGTGAGGAGGGTTGTACTTGAATCCACCGTCCCGGGGAGGATTGTGGGAGGGCGTGATGACCACACCGTCGGCAAGCCCGGAAGCCCCCTTCCGGTTGTGCTCCAGGATAAGAAAGGAGATCACCGGAGTGGGCGTGTACTCGTCCCGGGCATGGATGACGACGTTCAGACCGTTTCCTGCAAACACTTCCAGGGCCGTTCGAAAGGCGGGCTCGCTCAATGCATGGGTGTCGAACCCCATAAAGAGCGGGCCCTCAATGCCCCGCTCCCGGCGGTAGTCACAGATGGCCTGGGCCGTCGCCGCAATGTGGGCCTCATTGAACGTTCCCTCGAGGGAAGAACCGCGGTGACCTGAGGTTCCGAATGAGACGGGCCCGACCGCCTCATCCGTGAAATAGGAAGAGACCAGTCCGGGGACGTGAATCCGCATGGATGCGGGAACGCCTTTCCCTGCCAGTGCATGAAGTCCCATACCAAAACGCTCCTTTCTTTACTGAACCGATGTCACCGAAACCTGACTAATTCGTAAAAACTGTATTCTTTCGCAAAGACGCCAAGAAAAAACCCATTGATATCAATCAGTTCACTTTGCGTTTTTGCGTATTGGCGCGAAATTTTGATTTTTTCGAGTCCATCAAACCTGAATTGAGCGAGATAAAAACCGTTTGTTGAATTCGCCGGATATGGTATGGGTAAGTCGTAACCCTCCGGGCCTGAATTGATTCAGCCCGGGGAAACATTCATCGCCAACGGGGCACGCCCCACCCAGCACATTCCATGGACCGAATCCTCTCCATTATTACGGCTATCGGCATTTCGTCGTTGCTATATTGGGCGATCGTGGTCGCTTTGAGAAAAGAAAGCGTTCGCCGTTATGTCTTCAACCATCCCGCACTTCATCCGAATGCCATCTGTATATGGCGCGTCTTGATCGGCATTCTGGGTATGCTGCTCTATTTTGTCATAGGTCAGCACTTCTGGGGTATCCTTTTTTTCACCATCTCCGCTTTTCTAGACGGTGTAGACGGTGTAGTGGCCCGCGCCTGTGAACTCGTCACCCAGTTCGGAGAGGAAATCGACCCACTCTGCGACAAGCTCACCTATCTCCCGCCCATGGGATTCTTCGCTTATCAGGGCCTGATTCCGGTTCCCGCCTTCTGGGTCCTCGTGGTCATAGAATTTTTGGGACAATTTGCAGTTCGTTTCGTGCTCAAGAGGTTCACGTCCTTTTCGATTCAAGCGAACAACTTCGGTAAAATCAAGGCCGTGCTTCTGTTCGCCCTGATCATCTACCTGGCCATCCTGGACGACTCCGTCAAGGTCCCCGACTTCACCACCCAGCTCCTTCACCTCAGCATCATCATGTCCCTCGCCTCCATTGTGTTCAAGGCGATTCCCAACCGATTCTACGCGGACATCCTGAGCATCCTGAATCTACTGTGCGGGACTCTGGGCATCGTGCTCGTGCATCGCGGGAATTATGTGCTCGCCGCCCTCGCCATTATGGCCGGCCAGGTGTTCGATCTTTTCGACGGGCGCATGGCGGAGAAGCACGGCGGCACCCGGTTCGGGCCCTGGCTGGACGATATCGCCGATCTGGTGAGCTTCGGGCTCTGCCCCGCGCTGCTCATGTCCAAGCTGGGAGGCTTCGCCCCCCACGCCCTCATTCTCGGGGCGCTCTACTTTGCAGCCGTGTCCTTTCGGCTGTGGCGATTCGTCATTCAAGACAAACGCGATCACAACATTCCCCGAGGGGCATTCAACGGCCTGCCCAGCCCGGCCGGTGCCCTTGTGGCCCTGGGAGCCCTGCTGTTCTGGCAGGACGCCTGGGTATCCTGGCTCATGATCTGCCTGACGTCTTTCCTGCTGGTGAGTCACATTCGGTTCGTCCACTTCGGGCGCGTGATCCTCCCCCTTATGCCGCGAAGCCTCGTGGTAATGCTCGGCTTCCTAGTGCTCCTAATTGCAGCATATCTCATAAAGGTGCGCAATCCCCATATGCTGGGGGGTGTACTCCTGGGCCTCTTCGCCCTCTACGGGCTCGCAGGCAACTATCGAATCCTGAGCCGTTTCCTTCCAACCGGGGATTAGGGCTGAAACGCTCAATTCAGGTTACAACATCTGGTAGGGATCCACATCCACCACCACGTTCACATCGGTGCCACGTGTCAAGCGGTTGAACAACGGCTCCAACCGTACCAGGTACTGCTGCAGTCTTGACGCACGATCTCCTTTGATCATTATCTGCCAACGATACTTTCCCTTGATGCGGGCGATGGGTGCCTCCACCGGCCCCAGGATCTGCATACCCCCCCTCCAGGAATCCCGCTCACGCCGGATCTCTTCCATGCCCCGCCCCAACCTCCGAGCAACCCGTTCGGTGGCCTCCCGTCCCGCACCTTGAATCTGAAGCCTCGCCAGGTGCGAAAAAGGGGGATAGCGCAGCTGGGACCGTAGGTCCACCTCCTCCCGATAAAAGGATTCATAATCGTACAGGCGTGCCGTGGTGATGGCGTAGTGGGCGGGGTTGTACGTCTGGACCACGACGCGTCCCGGCTTCTCCCCCCGCCCGGCCCTTCCTGCAACCTGGCACAAAAGATGATAAGTCCTCTCCGCCGCACGGAAGTCGGGAAAGCCCAGGGAGGCGTCCGCAGCAACCACGCCTACCAGGGTGACATTGGGAAAGTCGTATCCCTTGGTGATCATCTGGGTTCCCACAAGGATGTCGATCTCACCGGCACCGAAGCGTTTCAACAATTTGAACGCCGTTCCCTTTTTTCGTGTCGAATCCCGGTCCATTCGATCGATCGCCGCCTCGGGGAACAGCCTTTGAAGTTCGCTCTCGAGGCGTTCCGTACCGAATCCCAGCGCCCTGCTCTTTCCGTAGCCGCAGGACCGACACGTCGACTCGGGTCGTGCGCGAAACCCGCAGTAGTGGCAGGCAAGGATGTTGTCCTTCAAATGGTGGATCAAAGTCAGGTCGCAGTTAGGGCAGCGAACAGTCTCCCCGCAGCGTTGGCACAGGAAGACTCGGTGAAAGCCCCTGCGGTTGAGAAAGAGCAGGGTCTGCTGCCTTTTGCCCAGGGCCTCTTCCAGCGCGTCCCTCAGCACAGGACTGATCATTGCGTCGGTCGCACCCTTGCCGCTGCCGGCCTCCTTCATGTCCACCACCTCCACAGTGGGCATGGGACGTCTTTCCACACGCAGGGGCATGCTCAGCATGGTGTACTTGCCGGTAACGGCGTTGTGATAGGACTGGATGGACGGCGTGCCTGAACCGAGCAAGACCACGGCTCGCGCCATCTTGCCGCGGACCACGGCCGCATCCCTGGCCTGGTAGCGGGGAGACTCCTCCTGCTTGTATGAAAAATCATGCTCCTCATCCACCACGATGAGCCCCGGATCCGGCAAGGGGGCAAAAAGCGCGGACCTGGCCCCGATGACCACGTCCACCTCGCCCCGGGCGATCCGTACCCACTGATCATAGCGCTCTCCCGCACTCAGTCCACTGTGATACACGGCGATTCGATCCCCGAAGCGGGAACGGAGCAGGCCTTCCATATAAGCAGCGAGGGAGATTTCCGGAACCAGCACCAGGGCTTGCCGGCCCAGGGCGATGGCCTCCCGGGCGGCCCGGACATAGACCTCGGTCTTGCCGCTTCCGGTTACGCCGTGAATCAGGCAGGGTTCGAAGCCGCCTTTGCGAAGAAAGGTTTGAATGGCCCTCAGCGCGGCCTCCTGCTGCGCATACAGACGGGCCGGTTCAACGGAAGGCAAGGGCTCGAATCCCGCCGGGGTCTTGAGCACGGGGGCGTCGTAAGTCTCCAGGACGCCTTTTCGGATCCATTTTCGAACGAGGTAGTCCCCGTTGCCAAAACGCCTTCTCACCTCACGAAGCCGAATGCCCTCGGAAGCGAACAGCTCCTTCAGAAACGCACGCTCCTTGTGAGCCCCAAGGGGCTCGGAGCGTTTTTCCAGGATGGAGTCGAATTGTTTTCCTTGGCGAACCCGCACGAACCTCTGGAGGGAGGGGCCGCTTCTCCCTTTCGAGGGGCGCGTCTGTTCGAGGCTTACCAGGCCCCGCTTTTCGAGCAGACGCACATCCCGCTCCGGAAAGGGGATGCGCTTGCCGGGATGGGCTCCAAACCACGCCAGCATGCGGTGCTCGATGGAAGACCCTGGAAGTGCGTCCCGCAGCTCCCGTCCCTGTTCGGTCAACCTGGCCGCGAGAAACGGCCCCGTAGCCCCGCCTCCGGGGAGAACGGCATGGAGGAAAAGGCCCAAGGGGACCAGATAGTAAGACGCCGCCCACTCCAGAAACGGAAGCGCCTCCGAGTGAAACAGGGGGGATTCCTGCACCTCCAGGAGGTGTCGAAAGGAGGCATCCGGGGGTGATGGCTCCACCCCGACGACATAACCGGTCGCCCGGCGGTTTCCGAAGGGCACCGTGACGCGGCACCCTACGAGTTCAGCCCCTGAGTGGGCATCGGGCACGGCGTAGGAAAAGGTGTCCTTCACCGGGAGTGCAACGGCCACCCGAAGGCTGATATCGTTTGCCTCCCTCAAAGGTCTGCTGCTCCAAGGCCCTGCGAGCGCAAAGCGCCTGATCCGAACACGCTAAGGAGGCCGGCAAAAATAACTTGAACATCTTGCATCTCATCTTTGGGCCGTCTTCGGCTGCGGCTCAATCGCAAAATCCTCGACGTAGTCCAGCTACGCCTGTGGTTTTGCTCAATCGCCGCAGCCAAATATGACCCAAATCTGAACGCAATTTTGTCCAATTTATTTCTGCTGACCTCCTAATCTCCGTACTTCTCTTCAAATGCTCGAATCACCGACTCCAGACGCTTTTCCTCCTCGGAAACAGGTTCGCTTGCCCTTTCTCCCTCCTTCGACCGCTCCATGGATGAAAACCCACTGGGATGGGGTTCGTTTCGCCGCAGGTCTCGGACCCTATAGGTGCCTGTCACCCCGCTTGCGGTACGGTACAGGATGCGGCGGGGGAACCAGCCGTCTTCCAGACGCCGGTATTCCTGAAAGCGGATCTCCGTGGTCTCCTCAGCCCCGGCGTGGTCCGGCTCGTAGCGCAATAAAAGCGGAATGAAGCGGGATTTTTCCAGGAGAAGCACCCTCGTCCCGGACGACTTCCGGCCGATTCTATAGGCCACCACCCGGTCCAGCCTCGTGTAAGAGGAGGCGCCGAGGTCCACCCCTTTCCACGTGAGAAAACGCTGAATAAGATGCTGATTTCCGGAAAAAAGGGACAGAAAGGCCAACTCGGGTTCCTCGGGAACGCCCTCAGTGTAGATTCCGCGGGGCGCAACGCGAACCTCCTCAGGGGGGCGGAACCACACATCCATGACAACCGGCTCTTCTCCCTCCTCTTCTGAAGCGGACCGGTGCTCCCACGTCAGGCCCAGGGTCTGGAATCCCGCGACATTCTCCGCCATGAATTCCAGCAGCTGTTCCGGCGGAATTACGTATCCTTGCACCTCTGCAGAGGACACCCAACACAAGACGAACACCGGCAAGACCATTCGCATATTCCGAAGGCCCCAACGTCCAGCACACCATATCATGCCTCTTCTCCCATCTGTACACGCATAGCCCGGTGAACGCGGTTCATGAGTTCATCCACGTTCTTTTTGCCATAGCCTTCCAGAGAAAGGGCCTCTCCTATCTTCAGGGTGACCCTGCCCGGTTGAATACGAAGACGCCCCTTGGGCGCGATTCGACTGCTGCCTTGAATGGTCACGGGGACCAGCTCGCATTCGGACTTCAGTGCCAGCAGGAACCCACCCCGCTTGAACGGCTGAAGACGCCCGTCTTCGCTCCTGGTTCCCTCTGGAAACACCACAACGGAAGCGCCCGCCTTGATCCGCTCGGCCGCCTCATTCATGCTTTGAACGGCCTTGCGGGGATTGGTGCGGTCTATGGCGATGTATCGGGCCCGTTTCATGGTGAAACCCAGGATGGGAATACGCATCAGCTCTTGCTTCAACAGGAACTTGAAGTCCACCGGCAGGCAGGCAAGGAGCACAAAAATGTCAAAAAAGCTCTGGTGGTTCGTCAAGTAGATCCTGGGGACCCGGGGGTCGAGGTTCTCCAGGCCCAGCACCTCCACTCGAACACCGCAGGCCCACACGATGATCCGGGCCCAGGGAACCGCTATCCAACGATGAATGATTCTCCCGGTCCGATCGAACAGCGCCAAAGGAAGGGCCAGGGCACAGAAAAGCAAAGTGTGAAGCCCGATGAAGCCGTTCAGAAGGATGGATCGTATCATGGGACTGCCCCCCAGCCGGACAGGCTGCACCCCTTATTCGATGAACTCCGCCATGGGCCGGACGGGAAGCTCGATCTCCGTGATCAACAGATCGCCTTCCCGAAACACTTCCACGCGCCCTCCGTGCCGGTGAATGATGATTTTGGACAAGGGGAGATCCAAGACGCTCTCCTCCGGATTCTGCTCCAGATGAGGAAAAAAGAACTGGTCCAGGTCCTCCTCGGAAACACGCTCACCCCGGAAGGTCATATAAATGGACACATGTTCTCCCTCGGATCGGGACCGGATGTCCAAAGTATCCCCTTGGGGCATGGAAACGATGGCATGCTTGATCAGGCTCTCCACGGCCTGATTCAGGCGGTCCTCATCCCCGTGGATCACGGGCAACTCATTGTCCAGTGACTCGCGGATCACCACCTTCCTGGAGCCGGCCAGATCCCGCAACTCAGCCACCCAGAACCGCAGGATGCAATTAACATCCACCTCGGTGATGTGGAGATCCACGCGGCGAATGGACGTGAGAAGCACGCCCAGAAAGGTCTCCATTCGGGACACCTCCTTGACGATGATCTCCGCCATTCTGCGGTTCCTGTCGTCCTCGGGGAGAGCGTCTCGAAGCCGCCGTGCAAAACCGCCGGCCGTAGACAAGGGATTTCGAATCTCGTGCGCCATACGTGCAGAGATCTCGCTCAGGAGTCGAATCTCCTCCGTTCGAAGCGACCGCTCCTGGAGCTGCTTCAACCCCGTGATGTCCATCATGATGCCGTCGACCCAGAGGACCCGCCCCGTGTCATCCGCCGCCGGAATGGCGTGGTCCAGAAAAACAAGGGCCCTGCCGTGCTTGTCGCGAACCACTCTTTCGATTCTACACTGCCTTCCCTCCTCGAAGCAGGTGTCAAAGAGTTCCCGGAAGGCCGTCTCATCGTTTCCCAGGACCTTTTGCAGCCAAAAATCCTTGTCCCCGACCGCTTCTTCAATCTCATACCCCAGCATCTCGGTAAGATGGGAGTTGATGAATTCAGTAGTGCCGTCCTCCAGGAGCCGATAGACGATGAGGGGCACGTTTTCCACCAGGGTCCGGTATTTTTCCTCTGAAGCCACCAGGTCCGCGGTTCGCTCCTGGACCCGTTTCTCCAGGTTCTTCGCATACTCCTCGAGCTGCATCCGTCGCTCCATGAGCGCGGCGAGCATGCGGTTCAAAGCATTGGTAAGGGTCCCGATCTCGTCCCCGAATCCCGGGTCCAGATAGCTGTCCCGCTTTTCCTCGGCAATCTCCTGTGCCCCTCGCACAATGGTTTTGATGGGCCGAATAAACAGAATCGCCACCAGGTAGGTCAGCAGAAAGGAAACGACAATACCTCCCGCCCCCACCGCGACCATCACGTTTCGGGACCGGACCAGCCGCTTGCGAATGCCCGATCTGTCCGCACTGATCTCCAACACAGCGGCCGGCTCTCCGTCATACTCACGAATCGGGCTCTGGAGAATCGCGCGATCCGGAAGCCCCGGAGGGGCAACCAGGATGGTAGGTTCATCCTGCTCGATTACACCCGCAAGGGGCTCAGAAAAAGTCCGCCCAGGGCTTTCCGCGGCCACCCATGCCATGGGCTCGAAGGAGTGATCCTTCTGCACGTACAAGGCCAGGTCGATACCCCAGCGACGGTGGAGCCCCTGAAGAAACGTGCGGCCGAAGGAGTGTCCTATCTCTATGGTCCCCACCACTTTGGTGCCCTGAAACACGGGTACCACGCCCCGAATCCCGAGGCCCGTCTCCCCTTGCTCGAGCCCCCACACTGAAGCTCGTTTCCGCATGGCCTCGCGGATGGTCCCCCGGTAAGGATAGAGGATATCGCCGTATTGGGTGGTGGCATGAAGGCGGAGAAATGACACGCCAGGTGGCACGTGAAAATGGAACTGGGATATGTCATAGTCGAGCTTGAGGCGAACGTAGGTGTGCACCAGGTGTCTGTTAAGGGCCCTTCGGTCCCTGTCGGCAAGCAGCCGCTGGACATCCTTGTCCTCGGCTATCACAGAGGCCAGGGCCACGGCCTGCTCTCCTTTACGCTCGAGTTCGTTCAGGAAGATCCGGTCATGGAGGCGCAGCATCTCCCGCTCTTCCTGTTTGATGAGCCCCTGTTGAGAGGTGAGCCCTATCACGGTAAGCGTGGTGGTTCCTGCAAACGCGAAAAACAGAAATGGAATAAGGAGCTTCCATTTCAGGCTGATTCCCTGCAGTCTTCGAATGATTCTCTGAAACATGTCTGCAACCGGCTCGAAGCCGGCCCCCGGTGGAATCAAACATCTCGTCGTTAAGATCCGCCGCCCTCAGTATGGGCGGGGATCGGTTGAAACGGCTCCCTCACACATCGGGCATGTGACGCATGTCTCTCAGAATACGTTTCTGGCGTTCGAGGACCCTGGGCCCCGGCTGAACAGGGGACCAACGATGGGGATTAGGCAGGATAGCCGCCAGAAGAGCCGCCTGTGCAGGTGTGACCTGTTCGCATCCGACCTTGAAATAACTTCTGCAGGCCGCCTCGGCACCCATGATACCGGTTCCCCAGTCCACGGTGTTCAGGTAGATTTCCAGAATACGGCGCTTGTCCCAGAAGCACTCCATGAGGATGGTGTAATAGGCCTCCAGGGCTTTTCGAAGCCATGTACGGTCAGGCCACAGGAACACCGTCCTGGCGGTCTGCATGGTGATAGTGCTCGCCCCCCGGACGTGCCCTGCGCGCACCGCCTGCCTCACCGCCTGCCGGAGCTCCACGAAATCGAATCCGTGATGCGAAGGGAACCGCTGGTCTTCTCCAGCCAGCACCGCCTTTTGAAGACTGGAAGACATGTCTTCCAGGTCCCGCCATTCGTACAGGAGCCGGTCATAGCCACGGGAAGACAACAACCCCCTCGCCCGCCGCCATGCCATATTCACCGTACAGGGAGGATTGATATAGCGGAGTAGAAGGACCTCCAGCGCCGTCAGGCCGAATGCCGCCAGAATCAATGCTATCAAGACCTTCACCGCCCACCGGCGCAAGGCGGTGACGGGCCCGCCTTTACTGGAACGACTCATGGCGGCACCTCGTTTTCTCCGCCACCGGAAGGGAGACGGTCTTTCCCCGGGACCGAAATCCAGCCGGGTCTCATTCCCCCCGGCTCACGAACCGCAGATTGGCCTTTCGCAGCGTGTCCTCGGCATTCAACCCGTAACGGCCGGCTAGGCCGGCCAAATCGAACAGCAATTTCCCCAGTCTCCTTTCCAGGGCGTCGCGGTCCTCCACATCCAAAGCGCTCTTCAAGTGCTCCACATCGCGCTCGATATCACTCCGCTCCCCCCGGGGGTCCGCACCCTGGTCCGCCGCCGCAGCCGCGGAACGCTGGGTGAGGCGATGGGCACGCAAAAGGGCGGGTAAACCCTCGGGAACAGAGCTCAGGTCGGCGGCCGGCGTTTGGTCCCCTCCTCTTTCCTCCTGTTTGATCCTCGCCCAGTTCTCCGCCACCGCCTCGGGGGTCTCCGCACGCTCGGAACCGAACACGTGGGGATGGCGGCGGATCATTTTTTCCCTGATTCCCTCCATCACGTCCACCAGGTCAAAAGAGCCCTTTTCCTCTGCCAGGCGGGCGAGAAACAGAATCTGAAACAGCAGGTCCCCGAGCTCTCCACAGAGCTCGCGCCATGTTCCTCGTTCCACCGCGTCCAGGACCTCGTACGCCTCCTCCAGAAGGTACATGCGAATGGTCTCCTCGGTCTGCCGGGCATCCCATGGACAGCCTCCCGGCCCTCGAAGCCGTGATACCAGGTGCGCCAGCTGCGTCACCGCCTGCGACAGTCTATTATTGTCCATCCGCTTTCCGCTTTCCATCCGGCTTTTTCAGGGTCTTTTCCTCGGGCGTTGCGTGCCGGCCCAGGAACCGGTTTTTCCAGTCCTTGATGCGCTCCGGGGACACTGTATTTTTCAAGGTCTGAAAGGAGGCCGTCACCACGGGTGCCAAACGGGATCGTGCGATCACAGGCGTGGTAGGCGGAAGATACACCGTGATGATCACGATTCCCAGATAGGTGATCACCACGCCCTTGATCACGGCCAATCCAGCCCCGAGGGTCCGGTCCAACCAACCAAGCGCCGTTTTTTTGAACAGCGCGCGAAGACCCCACCCCAACAGGTTGCATGCAACGAGGACACCCAGGAAAATCAGGGCGAAGCTCACTACCGGCAGAAACGAAAATGTGGGCAGATGCGGTTTCAAGAGGGAGGTGAGCGGAGTCATGTATCGAACGGCGAGCCAGATCCCGAGGATGATGCCGGCGAGTGAGGCGACTTCCCTCACAAAACCTCGCATGACCCCCCTCACGATAAGGAAAACCATCACCACCACGATGATGACATCGAGTAGATTCATGTGGTGGTTCTACCAGGGCACCGGACTTTCGTCAAGGCGAATGTCCGGGCTTACCTTCTTTCAAACCCCTGGGAACAATGGGTTTTTT
>CAZQCK010000043.1:21642-24010 GCA_964591925.1 uncultured Desulfobacterales bacterium | reverse complement strand
GGAATGAGTTTCATTCCGTTTGTGTGGGGCCAGGGACTTCGGGTCGTGCAGGCGAGGAAGAACAGGGACCGGGAATCGACCGCGCCGGCCTGACCATGAAGAATCCGGCCGAAATCCTGCTCTAGCTAAGACCTGAGAGCGCCCTTTTCTGCTTGCAAAATTACGGCAGCAATGTAATTTTCCCTTTCAATTCTACTTTTGCGCCGGAGAAATGCATGAAACCAAACAGCAAGCCGATAATTCCAAGGCTGCTTTCCTGTCCTGATCATTCCTTTTTCCTTTTTGGACCGCGCGGGACCGGAAAGACCACATGGCTCAATCAGGTACTCAGTGAGGGGTTGCGACTTGACCTCCTTGACGCATCACTTCATATGGAACTCATGCGGGACCCGCATCGCCTGGAAGCCCTGACCGGCCGGCTGAAAAACGGTGACTGGGTTGTGCTGGACGAGATTCAGAAAAACCCGGCATTACTGGATGAAGTGCACAGAATCATGGAGTCCAGGGGGCTGTATTTTGCCCTTTGCGGTTCATCCGCCCGCAAGCTCAGAAGAGGAGGGGCCAATCTGCTGGCCGGAAGGGCCCTGACTCTGGGTATGGAAGGGTTTTCCGCCTATGAATCAGGAGAGGAATTCGACCTTGAACAGGCTCTGGATTGGGGGCAATTACCCATAATACGGCAGAGTCCCGACTTGGCCCCTGATATTCTCTCAGCATATGTGGATACTTACCTCAAAGAAGAAATCAAGGCAGAAGGTCTGGTCCGCAATGAGCCGCCTTTTTTGCGCTTCATGGCCATAGCCGGGCGGATGAACGCTCAAATGATCAACGCCCAGGGGCTGGCAAGAGACGCAGGGGTGGCCAGGAGTACGGTTGACGGTTACTTTTCCATTCTTGTGGATACTCTTCTGGGGCATTTTCTTTCGGCCTGGCGACCGGGGTTCAAGGTCAGGGAAGCCGCTCGGCCCAAGTTTTACTGGTTTGACCCCGGCGTGGCGCGGGCTGCCGCCGGATGGCTGCGCGACCCGGTGGACCGGGCCTGGCAGGGCGCGGCCCTGGAGACGCTTGTCTTTCACGAACTCAGAGTGTTCAATCAGGTAAGCAGGAAGCATCGCCCCATCTACTACTACAGGACGCCGGCCGGGGTGGAAGTCGACTTCATCATTGAGACCGCCGGAAAAAGGCCTGGATCAAACATGAGAGTTGTGGCTCTGGAGGTCAAGCGCTCCAACTCCTGGCGGCGGCAATGGGAGGGCCCCATGCGCTCCCTGGCCGCCGGGAACAAATTGGAAGTAGACAAGATGATCGGTATCTATACGGGGAACAGGGCTTACCGCTTTGACGGCCTGGATGTCCTGCCTTTTGAGCAGTTCACAGACCTTCTCTACCAGGGGGAAATCTTCTAAGGGCCTAAACACTTTTGCGGGGCGGCAAATATATGAATATAAAAATATAAAGGGCGTCCCCACTCTCTACGTTACGCGACACGGTCAAAGGCCTCCAGCAGGGCCGCGACAAAGGCCGGGTCGTTGATGTGGGCCCGGACCTCGCGCACCGGACACGCCCCGTCCAGCCTCTCTCGCAGCCCCTTCAAAAACGCCGCCGGACCGTTGGGTGCGTAGAGCGGGCCTTCGGGGTGATCAAAGGCCGAGAGGCCGGAGCCGGGGACTACGATCTCTACTGAGCCGTTCGCGCCGGCGCAGAAGTCCCCCACCATGCGGCCCACCTCCTCGATCTCCTCGTCTGCGGCACGGATGACGCTGATCGCCGCGTTGTGGGCGTGGGTCTTTCGCCCGGGAAACCTCTCCCTGGCCTTGCCCATGGCCCCGAATACCAGAAAATCCACGTTACCGGGCACCAGGACCGTGGGCACGCCCTTTTCCAAGGCGGTCCGGCCCCTGTCGGGTCCGGCATCATAGTCGCCGCCGAAGCGGTGATCCATCAGCTCGTGAAGAGAGATATCCACCACCCCGGCCACGTCGTGCTCGCGAATGAGCTCTTCCATGGCCTCACCGCCCGCACCCACGGTGTGAAACACCACCACCTCGTATCCACGTTCCTCGAGACCCCTGCGCACTTCCACTGTGCAGGCCTCAATGGTTCCCAGGGTGGAGACGGCGGCGAGAGGGCGGGCCTGCACCCCCGGCTCGCGGTCTCTCCAGCGCACCATGCCGGCCATGGCGTGGGCCCCGTTCCGAAGCACGGTCCGGGTGATCCGGTTGAGGCCGGAGAGGTCACATACCGAGTGGAGCATCATGATGTCCCTGGTTCCCACGAACGCGCGGGTGTCCCTGGAGCCCATGGTGGTCACCATGACCTTGGGAAGCCCCAGGGGAACGGCCCGCATGACAGCGGTCCCCAGGGTCGT
>CAZQCK010000043.1:0-21632 GCA_964591925.1 uncultured Desulfobacterales bacterium | reverse complement strand
CCCGCCGATGCCGAATACACCCTGCACACCGCCCTCCGAGACAAGCCGCTGCACAATGGATACGGCACCCTGGATCATGGTGCCCAGGGCCCGGCCTTCATGCCTCACCGCCTGCACCGACTCGAGGGTGGTCCCCGCGGCCAGGGCCACTTCCTCCCGGCTCACCTCCACCGCATGTGGACAAGTCCCTCGAATGCCGGCGTCCACAATCCCAACCTCAACGCCCGCTTTGTCCATACAGGACACCACGTAGTCCGCCTCAGCGCCCTTGGTGTCCATGGTGGCCACCAGCAGAACCCGGGCGTTGCCATCCATGTTGCCGGCTGTCATGTTCCTTGCTCCATCAGTAGGTTGTGCCTTCACGACGACTCCATGACGCCTTCATGCTCGAGCAGCCACTCCTTGCGCCACACTCCGCTGCCATACCCCACCAGCAGGCCGTCGGCCCCCAGGACGCGATGGCACGGGACCACAATGGCCACCGGGTTGTTGTTATTCGCCTGGCCCACGGCCCTGGCAGAGTTGGGGCGACCAATGGATTCAGCCACTTCGCCATAGGTGGTCCAAGTGCCGAACGGAATCTCCAACAAAGCCCTCCACACGGTCTTCTGAAAGGGCGTGCCCTCCAGGGAAAGCGGAACGGCAAAGGTTGTGCCGGTGCCCTTGAAGTAATCATCGAGCTGTTTTCGACACAGCACGAGACACACAGGTGGATCTTTACTGTCCTTTTCGGGTTTTTCCACGAACCGAAGGGACTGGATTCCTTCCTTTGTGCCTGTAATGGCGATCCAGCCGATAGGAGACTCGTAGTAAAGGGTGGAAGATCCATCGTTTTCCATGGTCTTTCCCTCCAAGCGGCCTTAGGGTGAAAGAATGCCCGGCCGACAAGCGCACAATTCGGAAAGAATTGCATGGACGAACCGGCGAAGTCGTTTGATTTGGCGGCATACTTTACACTATATTGCCTGTGTATGAAAAGTTTTTTTTCATCCGATGAGGCTCGAGCGCTTAAAGAATGTGTTTTTTTGAACATTCCATCTCGCTTTTGGCCCGTTTTTTCATGTCCTATTCTAGGAGGCTTTGATGTCGAATATTGCAGTTGCCGTACTGGGGACGTTTGACTCCAAGGGAGAGGAACACCTCTTTCTCAAAGAACGGATCGAGGCCCGGGGGGCGACCGCGGTCACAGTGCACGCCGGCACCAGGGGTCCCTCCCCCTTTCCGGCGGACCACGATCTGTACACGGATGTGGTCCTGGCCCTGCCCTCCCGGGAACGCGGCCGGGATCAATCCATTCAGGCGGTCCTGAAGGCCGGGCAACGCCTGATCCTGGAGCTTCACCAAAAGGGGAAGATCCACGGCATCGTCTCGGCCGGGGGCGGGACCGGCACCCATCTGGCCACGGCCGTCATGCGGGCCCTTCCCATGGGCGTGCCCAAGGTCATGGTCTCCACTGTGGCAAGCCGGGACATGTCCGGAGTGGTGGGCACGCGGGACGTCACCATGATGCACAGCGTGGCCGACATCCTCGGCGTGAACAGCCTGCTGGGGCCCATTCTGGACAGTGCAGCCGGCGCGGTCTGCGGCATGGCCCGCCCCACCTGGACGCCGGACGGCGGACGGCGCCGGATCGGACTCACCATGTTCGGGTTCATCACCGCGGCGGCCGAGGCTATCAAGGACCGGCTGGAGGCCATGGACTACGAGGTGGTCTCGTTTCACGCCAATGGAACGGGCGGCATGGCCATGGAGGAGCTGGCCGCAGAGGGCTTTTTTCATGGACTGCTGGACCTGGCCACCCACGAACTGGCGGACGAGCTCAAAGGCGGCTACTGCCGGGGTATCGGACCTCAAAGGCTGGCCCCGGTCCCGGGTAGGGCCGTGCCCCGCCTGGTGGTGCCCGGCGGGCTCGACTGCGCCGTGCTGGAGTTCACCCGGGATACGGTGCCCCCGGAGTACCGGGACCGACCGGTCTTTTTCTATGACTTCCGCTCGGCCGTGCGCCTGAGCACTCGGGAGAGCCTGGTGATCGCCGACCAAATGGTGGAAAAGCTCAACGCTCAGCCCGACCACGTGCAGGTACTCGTACCCTGGGGAGGATGGTCCGAGGCGGACGGACCGAACGGCCCGCTTCAGGCCCCGGAGATAAGCCGGGCCCTGGTGGATCGGCTCCGCCGGGATCTGGATCCCGCCATTCCCATTCAGGAATCCGATCTCCACATCAATGACCCGGCCTTTGCCGACACGGCGGCCCGGGCCATGCACGAGATGCTCGAAGCACGAACCGGCCCTGAGGACCGGTCCTGAAACCGGCCCCCAGGGCGCAGGACTGTGGTCGAGGGCCTGCAATCACCCGCTCATGGCCACGAACTGTTTTGCGTCTTTCCTCTGGACCAGAAGCAGGACCGAATCACGGTCCTCCAAGGCCTGTTTGACCTCATCCACCGAGGCCACGGGTTTGCGGTCCACCTCCAGTATCACATCCCCCCGGCGAAGGGAGGCCCGCTGGGCAGGGCTGCCCGACTCCACATCGGCCACCACCGCCCCCCGGTCCGCGTCCACGCCCAGCTTGCGGGCGATATGCGGGGTCAGGTCCTGGAGCCTAAGGCCCCATCGGGTTTCGTCGTCCTGATCCCGGGAGGGCTTGTCTGCGGTCTCGTGCTCGAGCTCGGCCACCTGCACGGTCAAGCTGCGCTCCTCGCCGTTGCGCACCACCTTCAGGGAGGCCTTCTTTTCCACGGAAGTCGCGGCCACCATGGCGGGAAGATCATGGCTGCGCTCCACGGCCTTGCCGTCGAAGGAGACGATCACGTCCCCTCGCTCGACGCCGGCCTCGTCCGCCGGTCCGCCCGCAAGCACGTCCGCCACCAGAGCGCCCTTGCGCTCATCCAGATTCATGGCCTTCGCCAGCTCCCGGGTGACCGGCTGAATGTGGACCCCGATGTAGCCCCGGGTCACTTCCCCCTCCTCCACCAGCTGCGGGATCAGGTCCTTGGCCGTGTTGATGGGGATGGTGAACCCGATCCCCTGCCCCTGGGCCACAATGGCCGTATTGATCCCCACGACCTCGCCCTGCATGTTGAACAGAGGCCCGCCCGAGTTGCCCGGGTTGATGGAAGCGTCGGTCTGAATGAAGTCATCGTAGGGTCCTGCGCCGATCACCCTGCCCTTGGCGCTCACAATGCCCGAGGTCACGGTGTGGCTCAGGCCGAAAGGGTTGCCGATGGCCATGACCTGGTCCCCCACCCGCAATCCATTCGAGTCGCCCATGGCCGCTCCGGGCATATCATCCCCGTTGTCGATCTTGAGCACGGCCAGATCGGTCTTGGGATCAAGCCCCACAATCTCGGCCTCCAGCTCCCGTCCGTCGTCCAGGGTGACCAGGACCTCCTTGGCCCCTTCCACCACGTGGTTGTTGGTCAGAATATAGCCGTCGCGGCTGATGACCACCCCAGACCCCGCCGCCTGGACCCTGCGTTCATGGGGCTGGGGCCCGCCCGGCCCGAAGAACCGGCCGAAGAACTCCTCCAGCGGCCCGCCCTCGGGAATGCCGCGCATACCAAAGCCGGTCTTCTGAACCTTGATCACTCGAATGTTGACCACCGAGGGCTTAAGGGCCTCCACCAGGGGGGCCAGGGACCCGTTGTCCCCATCCGCCGTTTTCACGGACGGGGCCGAAATATCGGGCACCACAGAGCCCCGGGTGGAGGTAAAGGCCGAGCCCGCCACCAGGCCGGTGACCAGCACCGCGGCCGCCGCAGCGGCTGCAAAGGTCCATTTTCTTCGTGGAGTCCTTAATGCTTCCAATACGTTGAACATGACTTTCCTCCTTGCTTCTCGGATTCACACTTCTTGTGCTCTTCGTCCCTGACGACAGCCTGTGAAACCCAAAATAAGTCATGGACATGAAGCAAGGATGAAACCCGCATTAAAATATTCTCACCTGAATTGAGCGTTTCAAATTGCAGCCTGTCGAAAAACATCTAACATATTGCAGGCTTGCCATTCAAAGAGGCCGATTTGGGCATCACTTTTTGCATGAATGCGTTTATTCCTTGAAAAGGCTGCAATTTAAAACCCTTCGGGATTGCCGATTTTACCGAATCTGCGGCGTCATCAGGCGCTTCGCATACCTGAGTATAGCGAAGCACCTTCTTCCTTGCATCTTCGGCAAACTCGACAATCGCTCAATTCAGGTCTCATTGCACCCCCCGGCCTGCTACAGGCGGCTTTTCACGGCAAAACCACACGGAACGTGCTTCCCCGGCCCGGCCTGCTTTTCACGGAAAGTTCCCCGCCGTGGGCCAGGGCGATGGACCTGGCGATACTGAGGCCCAGGCCGGATCCCTGCTCAAAGAGCACGTCTTCGGAGCGGTAAAAGGGCTGAAAAATCCGCTCATGCATGGACTCGGGGATGCCGCGGCCCGTATCCGAAACCTCGATACACGCCCGCCCCTCCTCCTGCGTAAGAGAAAGGGACACGCGGCCTTCAGCCCCGGTGTACTTGACCGCATTGTCCACCAGGTTCACGAGAAGCCTTCGAAGCCGGTCGCGGTCCCCGAGCACGGCCACGGGCTCGAGGGCCTCCATGCGAAGGTCCACTGATCGCTCGTCGGCCAGGACCTTGAGCTGCCAGAACACCTCTTCCACGAGCTCATTGAGCTCCACAGGCCGGCGGTCCATGCGAAGCGCGCCCGACTCGGCCCGGGCCAGAATCAGGAGGCCTTCCACCAGGCGGGAGATGCGCTCGATTTCTTCCAGCGCGCTCTTGAGCGTCTCCTGATACTCCTCCGCCGTCCGCGCGGTGCGAAGGGCCACCTCGAGCTCGCCCCGAAGCGTGGTGAGGGGCGTCTGAAGCTCGTGCGAGGCATCCGCGCTGAAACGCCGCACCTGCTGAAAGGCCTCGTCCAGCCGGGAGAGCATGCGGTTGAGGGTCCGGGCCAGCCGGTCCAGCTCGTCGCCCGCACCGGTCTCCTCCACCCGCTCGGCCAGCCGCTCGGCGCTTATCCTTTGGGCGGCCTCCGCCATGCGGTCCACCGGCCGAAAGGCCCGCCGGGCCAGAACCCATCCTCCGAAGCCGGCCAAAAGCAGCCCCACCGGAAGAAGCCCGGCCATGACCATAAGGAACCGGCCCCGGGTCTCGGCCACAGTCCTGAGGGACGAGCCCACACGAATCACCCGCACCGGCCGTCCCCCCCGAATCACGGGCGCGGTAAGGACCCTCACCGAATAGGGCTCCACGCCCTCCACGGTTTCAAAGGTGGCCTTTCCCCTGCGGGCGTTTCCAAGGGCTTCCTCGCTCAGAGGAAGCTCCCGGTTTCCGGACTCCCGCGCCGAGCCGTTCCGGCTTCCGCCCGGGTCCAGCATCTGAAAGTAGGGCTCCAGCGGGGAGACCCCGAAGAAGCGGCGAAAGATCTCATTGATCTCCGAGGAAAACGGCCCGCCTGAGCTGCTCTTCACCCGCTCCATCGTGGCCCGGGCCACGCTCTGCAATGCGTCGTCCACGCCCCGGAGCAGGCTGTAGGACAGCAGAATATAAGCGGAGACGGCCAGGACCAGAAACGTGGCCGCAAGCAGACTCATGTACCAGAGGGTCAATCGGGCTCGAACGGATCTAATGCGCAATAAAGCCTCCCTTTACTCCCCTTCGGCCTTCATGACATAGCCGGCACCTCGAATGGTGTGAATCAACTTGGGCTCCCGCCCCTTGTCGATCTTCTTTCGCAGGTAGTTCACGTACACATCGATGACGTTGGTCATGGAGTCGAAGTCATAGTTCCATACGTGCTCCGCGATCATGGTCCGGGTGAGCACCCGGCCGGGATTGCGCATAAAATAGTCCAGCAGGGTGAACTCCTTGCTCGTGAGCTCTACGGCCTCGCCCCCGCGATGAGCAACCCGCCGGGCCGGGTCCAGAGTCAGGTCGGCCACCTGGAGCAGGCCCGACCTGTCCTCGCTCCTCCGGCGAAGAAGGGCCCTTACCCGGGCCAGGAGTTCCTGAAAGGCAAAGGGCTTGGTAAGATAATCATCCGCCCCCGAGTCCAGGCCCAGGACCTTGTCCTCAATGGTGGCCCGGACCGTAAGCAGCAGGACCGGAACCGTCATCTTCCGGTCCCTGAGCTCCCGGAGCACGCTGAACCCGTTTTTTACCGGCAGGTGAACGTCGAGGAGAACCAGGTCATGCACCCCGTCCAGGGCCATGGCCAGTCCGGTCTCCCCGTCCTGGGCCAGGTCCACGGCATAGCCCTCCTCCTCCAGACCACGCCGAATGAAGCCGGCCACCTTGGTTTCGTCTTCCACCACCAGGATGCGCATGGGTCCTCCTCCGGACATCCTCAGTCTTGACGGCCTTGCAAAAAGTCAAAACTTCGTGTCAAGACGCAAGGTTCGCAAAGTGAACTTATTGATATTAAAAGCTTTTTTCTTAGCGTCTTAGCGTCTTTGCGAGAGAATACAGTTTTTACGATTTTGTCAGTCTTGACCGGGTAATAGCGAAGGTTGCCGCTTGGCCGAACCGGCTGTGGGGAAAAAGGCCGAGAAGGCCGAGCCCCCTGAATGAATGCAATCGTGTTCATCTTGGCAATGTGTGCACCGGGCAATGTCTCCCGGGCAAGTGAAATCCTCCTGCTCCAAAAAACGGCACCGGCTCGAAGTCATGTTCAATTCAAAGCCGTACCGTTCCGCAAAGACCTTCATGCGTAAAAGGTCCGAACCCTTGCCCCCGGCGTTGAAATCAAAGGGACGCTTCGAAGAATAATCCATGGTGTCCTGGGTGGGGAAAAACCCCTCGAATATCCTTCTGCGATTCTCTTCCACAATACCGACGCCGTAGTCTTTCACCACCAGCTCAACGCCGTTTCCCGCATCCCGGACCATAATCTCCATGCGCCCCCTGTCGGGTGTATTTTCAACGGCGTTCCTGATCAGGCCGTCCACCACTTTTTCCATCACATCCCTGGGAATATCGACAGAGGCGTCCGTTTCCAAATACTTGACCGTATCCACGAGGCGGTGTGTGTATTTCTCCTTCAACACTTCCAACCGCCCCTCTACAAATCCGCTCAGGGGGATCCGTTCCATAGCGCTCTCTCTAAGGCCGAACTCCTCCTCCAGCCTGTCCCGCAACCACTGGACCACCTCCCCTTCCCCCACTTTTTCCGCGAGCAGGGCCTCCAACTCATCCACACACTGCTCCAGCATGGAGGACATCATGAAATACGCCCTGTACCCGCGATCCCTCATGATATCCTCCACCTGAAGCTGAATAGCGAGGATGCGGCCGAGGTTTCTCTCGGCCCTTTCCACCGTGCTCGCCCATATCTTTTCAGGTAGCGCCTCCAGCTTCTTTCTCAACAGGCTCAAGGAGGCCAGAAGGACGGAGGTGGGGGTCTTCAGCTCATGGGAGAGATGGTTTATGATTCTCTCCTTGGCCCGGTTGAGGCTTGCGACCTCCTGGTAGGCCTCCTTCAATTCCTTGGAGAACTTGGCGTTGGCAATGGACAAGGCGACCGTGCCGGCGATCATGATCAGAAGCTTCCGGTCCTTGTGATCAAAGGGCTCCCCCTTCTTATTGATCGCCATGAGAGCCCCTATCCGTTCACCGCCGGCCTCCAGGGGAACCATAAGGCCGCTCTTTGCAGGAAAACCAATGGCCTCGTCAAATCCGGAATAAAAGTCCGGGTCCTTGGAAGCGTCTACTGAATGGCGGGTCTTTTTTATGTGCTGCTCGGTGGAGGGGTCCTCGAAGGAAGCCCCCAGGAAGTAGATGTTCTTCCGGTCTTCGTCAAACAGGCCCACGACCGCTCCATCCGTGTTGAGAAGCCGTTTGACCTCGCCGCTGATAAAGTCCAGGAGCTCTTCCAGCACCGGGTACCTGGGCAGTGCACTGCTGATCTGAAAGAGCGTTTCATTGATGCGCTCGTTCCTGCGCTCTTCAGTGATGTCCCGAAGGATAAAGAGTTCTTCGGCGGTGTCCGGAATCCCCTGGGAAGAAAGCTGTCCTCTAATGCTCACGTCCCGGACCCGGCCGTCCTTGGTCAGCCTTTTGGTTTCAACGACGGCGTCCGGATCTTCTTTGAACTTCTTCAGGATTTCCCGGGCTTCCTGTTCCAGCCCTGGGGGAATATAGGGGACTTTCCGGCCGATAAGCTCCTCGAGCGTCCAGCCGAACACCTTTGTGAATGCGGGGTTGATGTAGGTTATCTTGCCCGACGATGTGAACACGATCATGGGATAGGGGACAAAATCAAAGAGGTTTTTCATTTTCCGCCGGGCCTTCCGCTTGGCGGCGAATTCCCGCTCATAACGTTCCTGGGCCTCTTTGAGCGCGCTTTTGGTCTGGAACTTCTCCGTCGCATCCCGAGCGATTCCTCGAAATCCCAGCTTTTTCCCCTGATGGTTCTTCACCAGATAGGCGGAGAGCTCTATCACCCTCCTGTTTCCCTCCTTATCCGTTGTTTCCCAGGCGAGATTGGAGAAACCCTGATGGCTCACCCAGACCTTGTTGAGCGCCTCACGGAATCTCCTCGCATGCCTGCTGTCCATGAGCGCCCCAAGGCTTTGATTCCGGAGTTCTTCCCTGGGGTAGCCCAGCACCTTGCAAAGGGAGTTGCTGAAACCGATAAGGTGGCCATGGTTATCCATCTCGTAAAAGCTGTCCGCAGACTCGTCGATCAGGTCCCGCATCAGCTCTTCAGCCCCCTTGGTGGTCCCGGGCGGTGATACGGATTCGTCCATGGTCTCTTCCACCTGCTCCTGGAAATCCCCTTCCATTACGGCCTCTCCCTTGTAAAACCGTGGTTCGTTCGACCCGGCGGCATCTCACGTCCTCGGAACAGCCCGTCTCCCAGCCGAAGGATCCTGCCATGCATGGTTCGCGGTTGGTTCGTTTTCCACGTTACAATCTCCCCTCCGTGCCTGGACAGAACATCCTCCCCCACGGCCTCAAAGGGGCTCCGCCCCGGATCGGCGATAACAACCCCCTTGACACCGGCGCGAAACGCGCGACGAATCAGGTTGCGGACGGGCCTGATCAATGAGTCCCAGAAACAGATGTCCGCACCGATCAACCAGTCGAACTCCTGCAGGGTTCTGGTGGTGATTCGGTTGAAATCCCTCTTCAGGGTGTCCACATTCACCCGGTTCGCCTCTGAGTGGAGCCGGTGAAACTCGAACACATCCGGGTCCGCGTCCACTCCGGTCACTCGGGCGCCGAAGGTCTTGGCGCAGAAGATCCCGGACAGGCCCCAGCCGCATCCCACATCAATGACGCGGGAGCCGCGGGGCATGCCTGAGCCGGCCAGGTAATCCATGAGGACCCAACTCGACGACCAGCATCGATTTCCGTGCTGCGTGGGAAACCGTTCTCTTTTCAACCGGCGAACAAAAGGGTGTCGCGAAAGGAGCAGGCGGACCCCGTGGGCGCGAAGTTCCTGTCTCGGCCTATGGTTCATGGGCATCTCTCAACACCACGTCCTCCACGAATTTCTTAATATTTTTTACCCTAACAAAGAAAATTCACGCCGGTCAATGGTGGTGGCGCAGAACACCCGGCGAACGGGCTCTTCAAACGCCGGCCCTTGAAATCGCCGTCAAAATGGGCATTGAGATTTCCAGGGTGTTGTCCTAGGATAGGCTCAGAGGTGCACAATGAAATCAAAGCCCACCTACGAAGAGCTCGAGCTTCGAGTGCGGGAACTCATCGAGGAGAATCGGGCCCTGGAGGCCGCGCAGGAGGTATTCACCTCGAACGAGAAGCTGTTCTCCCAGATTGTCGAGGGCACCCCCATCGCCACCTTCGTCATCAACGCGGAACATCGAATCACCCACTGCAACAAGGCCTGGGAAAACCTCACAGGAATCCCCGCATCCGAGCTCATAGGCACGCGACGGCACTGGCAGACGTTCTACAACAAGGAGCGGCCCGTCATGGCCGACCTGATCGTGGACAATGCGCCTGAAGAGGAATTTGCCAGGTACTACGGGAGTAAATACCGAAAGTCCACTGTTATCAATGGGGCCTACGAGGCGGAAAACTTCTTTCCCGCCCTTGGAGAAAAGGGCAAATGGCTGTTTTTCACCGCTTCTCCCATCAGGGATGAAAACGGGGCCGTCACCGGGGCCATCGAGACCCTGCAGGACATCACCGAACGAAAGCGGGCCGAGGAAAAGCACGAAGAGTCGGAAAGGCGATTTCGTTCCTTCCTGGAGTTCCTTCCTTACCCCGTTGTGGTGTTCACTGTAAACGGCCGCGTCTTTTACCTGAACCCCGCCTTTACGGACACATTCGGATGGACCCTCGATGAGCTCAAAGGCGAAAACATTCCATATGTGCCCCCCGGGCTGGAACAGGAGACCAGAGAAGCGATCGATCGTCTGTTCCGGGACCATGTCCTCATGCGACATGAAACCAAACGTCTGACCAAGGACGGGCGCGTTCTGGATGTGGTTCTGAGCGGCGCGTTTTACCAGAATTCCTCGGGTGAGCTGCTGGGGGAGCTGGTCATGCTCCGGGACATCACTCAGGAAAAACGCAATGCCAGAATAAACGAAGCACTCCTTCGCATCAGCATGGCCCTTCCCGCCTACCCGGACCTGGAAGATCTTTTGGATTACATCAGCGGCGAAACCAAGCGGTTGATCGGCTCCGAAGGAGCCCTGGTGGTGCTCCTGGACGAAGAGAGCCAGGAGCTGTTTTTTCTGGGCGCAGCCTACGACGACACGGACACCACCAAGCACGTCAAGGAGTTCCGCTTCCCTCTGGATCAACTCGTGGCGGGACAGGTCATTCAGACAGGCAAATCACTCATTGTCGACCAGGTGGCGCAAGGCGACGCCCTGCACCGTGAACGCGACCGCAAGCTCGGTTACGAGACGAGAAACCTTCTGCTGGTGCCCCTGAAAAGCAGCGACCGCACCATCGGGGTCCTGGCGAGCATCAACAAAAAGCAGGGGGTTTTCGACGATTCCGATGAAGAACTCCTGAGCATGATTGCAGGAACCGTGGCGCTTTCCATTGAGAATGCGCGGTTCTCGGAGGATCTGAAAAAATCATACCTGGAGGTACAAAGCCTGAACCGGGCCAAAGACAAGGCGATCAACCATCTGAGCCACGAGCTGAAAACGCCGGTTTCCGTTCTGGTGGGCAGCCTGGACATCCTCTCGAAAAAGCTCCAGGACGCCCCTGTGGATGCATGGCAGGCCACCATGGAGCGGGCCCGACGGAACCTCAACCGGATCGTGGATATTCAAGACGAGGTGGATGACATCATTCAGGGGCGCCGATTGGAGTTCAAGGCCCTGCTCAACCAGCTCCTCGATCACTGCTCGGATGTGCTGGAAACCCTTCTGGCCGAAGCCGTCGGAGGAGACCACGGCGTCGCCCGCTTGCGAAGCAGAATCGATGAGCTTTACGGCGAGCGCGACCTGACCCCGGAGCGTATCCATTTGGAGCCGTTCGTTCGGGAACGCCTGGAGGAACTGTCTTCCGGCTTCTCCCACCGGGACCTTCGGCTCATCGTGGACCTGGAGCCGGGAGCCGTGGTTTTCATGCCTCGGGACCCGCTTCGAAAAGTAGTGGACGGCCTGGTTCGAAACGCCGTGGAAAACACGCCCGACGAGGGTGAAATCGAGATCCTGCTTCGGGGCGGGACGGACACACCGGAGCTCGTGGTTCGAGATTGTGGCGTGGGCATCACTGAGGACGCACAAAGGAGAATCTTTGAAGGGTTCTTTGCCACCCAGGACACCCTCCACTACTCTTCCAAGCAGCCCTTTGACTTCAATGCCGGGGGTAAGGGGGCGGATCTCCTCCGCATGCGGATGTTTTCGGAACGATATGGATTCCGGATCAGATTGTCATCGGAGCGGTGCCGTTTTATTCCCCTGGAAACGGACGTCTGCCCGGGACGGATCAGCCTCTGTTCGTTTTGCACCTCTCAGGACACGTGCCTCCAATCCGGGGGAACCAAGGTCACGGTCCAGTTTTCCGGAACCCCCTCTGCAGAATCCACTCCAACCACTTGACCTTCGGCGGGTCACGAACCCGTCGCTTCCCCCCACACCACGAGCCCCATGGCGTGACGGCTCTCAGGGTTGGGGTGATTCGGCGTGACACGAATGGTCAGGCCGAAGTGGCCCGCCTCCTCGAAACGAAGCTCTTCCTTATAGCGACGAACCTTCCCGGGCAGATTCTCAGCCACGGCCATGGGACGGACGAACCGATCCAGGAACCGGCCCATGGGATCCACCCGCCCGCCGTAAACCTCGACCACCACGTCCTCAGGGTCCAGATCCCCCAGGTGCACGTCCGCCTCCACCAGGTAGGGATGTCCGACCTCGACCCCCTCCACCTCCTGCATTCGAATCTCCCGTATAGCCACGCTGGACCAGTTGAACATGATATTCTCCCGCCACCGGGCCAGCTCCCGCAGGCCGGTCCAATCCTTGTCCCTAACCTGGAATCCCCGTTCCGCAGCCGGCAGGTAGAATCGATCCCAGTACTCTTCGACCATGCGGTGGGTGTTGAACACTGGACACAACCGGTACAGGGAGCGTTTCATCATGGTGATCCATCTGCGGGGCAGCCCGTCTGCCCCTCTCTCGTAAAACAGGGGAATGACATCCTTTTCCAGCATGTCGTACAGGGTCCGGCTCTCGAGATCGTCCTGAAACTCCGAATCATCATATGTCTCGCCGCTGCCGATGGCCCACCCCAGCTCCCGGTCGTACCCCTCGTCCCACCACCCATCCAGGATGCTCACTTGAAGCGCTCCATTGGCAGCCGCCTTCATTCCGCTGGTTCCACAGGCCTCCATGGGACGGCGGGGCGTATTCAACCAGATGTCCACGCCCTGCACCATTCGGCGGGCGATCTCCATGTCGTAGTCCTCGAGGAACACCATGTGGCGACGCAGGTTTTCCATTGCCGTAATGCGAATCAAGTCCTTGATGAGTTTTTTTCCGTCCTCGTCCTGGGGGTGCGCTTTTCCTGCAAACACGATCTGAACGGGTCGTTCCGGGTTCGTCAGGATCCGTTCGAGCCTGGGGATGTCTTTCAAAATCAGGTGCGCCCGCTTGTAAGGTGCAAACCGCCGCGCAAATCCGATGGTTAGGACCTTGGAGTTCAGAACCTCCGAGGCCAGTTCCAAATCCCGGTTGGACTGCCCCCGGTTCGCCAGCTGCCGCCTGAGACGCTGCCTCGCAAAGGCCACAAGGCGGTCCCTGGCCCGCTCGTGCGTACGCCACAGCTCGGTGTCGGGGATCTGGTTCACACGCTCCCAGACCTTTTCATTGTCCGGATCCTCGATCCATCGGGGACCGAGATAGCGGTCACAGTTCTCGGTCATGCCCCTGGAAATCCATGAGGGAATGTGCACGCCGTTCGTGATGTGGGTGATGGGAAGGTCCACCTCGGGAAGCCGGGCCCACACCCGTTGCCACATGCTTCGACTGACCTGACCGTGAAGTCGACTCACTCCGTTGTTCCAGTTGGATAATCTGAGTGCGAGCACTGCCATGCTGAAGGGCTCCTGACGATCTCGAGGGTCCTGGCGGCCGTACCCCAGCAGCACGTCGAAGCTGATCCCCATGGCCTTGGCAAAGCCGTCGAAATACGCGTGCATCAACCCCGGGTCGAACGTGTCGATTCCGGCCGGCACCGGGGTGTGGGTGGTGAAGACGCTGGTCATGCGAACGAACTCCAGCGCCTCGTTGAAGCTCAAGCCGTAATCCTCTCGAAGCTCCCGAATCCGTTCGAATCCGACAAACGCGGAGTGCCCCTCGTTCATGTGATACACGGCGGGTCGTATTGCAACGGCCTTGAGCATTCGAGCGCCTCCGATTCCAAGAACGATCTCCTGCCGAAGGCGCATCTCCCGGTCTCCACCATACAGCTGGGAGGTGACGCTGCGGCCCCCTTCGGAGTTCTCCGGAAGGTGGGTGTCGAGAAGATAGAGTGTGGTCCTGCCGATGTTGACTCTCCAGGCCTGCACCTGAACCTGCTCCCCCCGAAGATCCACGCTCACCTTGATCACAGCGCCTGCTTCGTCCCGCACCCGGCTCATGGGCATGGTGCTGAACTGGTTGAGCGGATAGGTCTCCATCTGCCAGCCGTCCTGGGCCAGATATTGCCGAAAATACCCCTTCTGATAGGCCAGAGAAATGCCCACCACAGGGAGGTTCAAGTCGCTCGCCGACTTGAGGTGATCGCCTGAAAGAATGCCCAACCCCCCCGAGTAGATGGGAAGGCAATCGGCCACACCGCATTCGGCCGTGAAATAGGCCACATGGAACGGCTCTTGCCGCTTTCCGAAAACTCGTGGATTCGGATTCTCCCTGATATATCGATGAAAGTCCTGCTGCACCCGCTCTTGATGGGCCAAAAAGGCCTCGTCCTCGGACAGGGCATCCAATTCCTCCTGGCTGAGCCTGCACAGGTACTCCACGGGGTTCTTTCGGGTCTCCAGCCAGAGGCCGGGGTTGATCCGCCGGAACAGCTCTTCCGCCTGGTAGTCCCATACGAAGCGAAGGTTGTCGGCCAGCGCGCGCAGCGGTTCGAGAGCTTTGGGTATCTTCGGTCGGACGTCAATGGTTCTGATGGGGGGAATCGGCATGTCTGGTTCCTTTCCTCTTGAGGCCGGCCCCGAAGGGCGGCTGATGGCTCCTATGAAATTTCCTTCACCCGCCCGTAGAGCTCGGTCATATCACGAAGACGGCGGGCCAGATCCGAGCCCGCAGCCCCCGGTGTCATCCGCCACTCCCAGTTTCCCTTTCGCGTGGCGGGCCGGTTCATTCGATGCTCTCCTCCCAGTCCCAGGACGTCGGGCATGGACAAAATCGCCGTATCCGCCACCGAGGCCATGGCCAGGCGCATCAGATCCTGATGTACGCTTTCCGAGGTCACTCCATGCCCCACATACCTTGCCAGCCGGAATCGGTCCTCCTCCGTGGCTTCCTCCTCAAACCAGCCACGGGCGGTATTGTTATCGTGGGTCCCGGTGTAGACCACGCAGTGTTTCACGTGGTTGTGCGGCGCATAGGGGTTGGAGGGCACATCGGAGCCGAACGCGAAAACCAGCACCTTCATGCCCGGAAACACGAACCGATCCATGATCCCCCGCACCTCCTCGGTAATGACGCCCAGATCCTCGGCCATGATCGAGGCCCCGGGAATCTCCCGCAGAACGCACTCAAAAAAATCATTCGCCGGCGCATCCACCCATCGGCCGTTGATCGCGGTCTTTTCTTCAGCCGGTATCTCCCAATAACCCACGAAGCCCCTGAAGTGGTCCACGCGAACCCAGTCGTACAGGGACAAATTGTGTCGAATGCGACGGATCCACCAGTCGTATCCCTCCTCCCGCAGCACGTCCCATCGGTAGACGGGATTTCCCCACAGCTGACCGGTGTCGCTGAAGTAGTCCGGAGGAACCCCGGCCACGGCAGTGGGCCGCTTCCGCTCGTCCAGCTTGAACAGGTGTGGTGCCACCCACACATCCACGCTGTCCAGGACCACATAAATGGGCATATCTCCGATCAGGGCGATGTTGCGTTCGTGACAAAAGGAACGAAGGGCCCGCCATTGTCTGTGAAACAGGTACTGAATGAACCGTTCCCTATCCACCTCCCGCTCCAGGGTGCGGCGGGCCGAATCCAGGTCTTTGGAATCACGCTCGCGCAGCCCGGCCGGCCACGCGGTCCAGGGAAGGCCTTGAAACCGCGCCTTCAAGGCGACGAACAAGGCGAAATCATCCACCCAATGTGCATGCTCGACACAGAAGGCCTCATAATCTTCTCGATCGCTATGATCCTTGAAACGCTCGTGGGCCAGGGAGAACAGACCATCCCTGAGTTTCGCCGCCCTAGAGTAGGCGGCTTTTCCCTGCGAAAAGGCATCCTTGGAGGGCAAGTCCCGGGCATGGATCAGTCCCTCCCGCACCAGTTCTTGCGGGCTCACCAGGACGGGGTTGTACGCGAACGAAGACACGCTGTGATAGGGGGAGTTGCCATAAGCCGGTTCCGTGGGATTAAGGGGAAGGACCTGCCACAGCCGCTGTCCGGCGCGCTCCAGGAACTCCGCGAATGCATATGCCGCAGGACCCAGATCCCCGATCCCGAATTCGGCCGGCAGAGATGAGATGTGCAGCAGAATCCCGCTCCGTCTTTCACCCATGCTCCAAACGCTCCTGTCTTTCGCTCTTGACGGCATTCGCTGCCCTGATCATTCGATCCTCACCCCCAGCTTTTCTCCCACCCGATGGAAGTGTTCCACCCAGGCCCGGGCCTGTTCATCACCGGCCTGGACCCCGGACTGCATGTCTGAGTATCGGGTCTCCTTCAACTCGTAGCATATGTTTTGAGCGGTACGAAGATTCACGGAAAAGGGCAATGCATCCAGCAGTGAAAGGACCTCCTCCAATTGTTGCAGGGCCTCCACGCTGTTCGGCGCCTCCCTGAGACCCGCGGCCGTGCGTTCGAGGCTTCTTCGAAAGGCGAATTCCAGGGATTCGGTCTCGAAAGTCACCCCCACACCGCGGGCTTCCCTGAAAAGGGATTCGATTGCTCCCGGATCTATGACGCCCTCCTGAAAGCGCCGTTTCAACTCCGCATGCAGCACGAACTCCGAGGCCATGTGAAGGGCCTTGGGCAGAGGAGCGCCCGCGTCCATGAGGAACCGCAGCAGGGGAGCATGGTCATCGTACAGCCTTCTGTAAACCCCCTCAACAGCATTCAGCGTGGCCTCCAGAATACGCCCGAGGATCCTTCGTTGCTCTTCTCGAAACAGGGACTTCAGGCCGTAGATCCCCAAAGGGAAATACTCGTCGAACCGCCGCAGGGTCTCGTGGAAGTCCGCCGCCTCGAACACCCTGCCCAGGCCCTCCGACATGGATGCAAACGGCTTCGGGCCTTTCATTTCTCCCACCCCTCCGGTCAGGTTGTGATCCCCGAGATGGAGAGAGCCGTACCAGAGGTCGGCCCTTTCCTGGGTGATATTCGAAACAAACCCCGCCCGGCCCAGAAGCAGGGAAGCCTTTCCCGCTTGCCTTATCTCCACCCACTCGTCTTCGACTCGATAGCAGTAGAACCGGTTCCCCGCCGGCACACCGTTTTGGAAAAGCCGGCACATGGCATGGTGAGCCGCCACCTTGCTGAAGCCGGCGGCGGAACGTTTCACCGCAGCCCGGTAAACGTCTCCACCGTTTCCGCGCTCTTTTCGATTGCTGTGAGCCTCGGCGAGTGTCTGCACAAACCCGGATTCGAGGTCCTGATACTCGAATGTTTCGGACAGCTCCAGGGCCCGGCCCGCATACAAGAGGATCTGCACGGTCTCGATACCGGAGATGTCGTCGAAAAACCATCCGCAGCTGGTGTACATGAGCATGGCATTGCGCTGCATCTCCAACAATTTCAAGAATTCGGTTTCAGCCTCTTCGTGCATAAGGCCGAGTGCGTGACGCTCGAAAAAGGCCTTACGACTCTTGGGGGAGCGGTCCAAAATCACGTCGATGTAGTCGTTTCTGGCGGCCCAGGGATCTTGAAACCGCTTCGCCCCTTCCGACTCGAAGAGCTCCTGCAACCCGTCACGCAACCCGTCCAGGGCCATGCGAAGAGGTCTTCGCCATTCCTGGTCCCAACCGGGATGGGAGCCTGTGTGACAGCCGCAGTCCGATCTCCAGCGATCCACGCCGTGTACGCAGCTCCAAGAGGTGTTTTCAGCGATGTCCACCTCCTGCGCGGGAGGGTGAAGGGCCAGAAACTCTCCATAATTGGTCATTCGGGCCAGGTCGCGGCTCTCGATGGTATGGATCGCATAGGCAAGCGCCATGTCGCCGAACTTGTGATGATGCCCGTAGCTCTCACCGTCCGTTGCAATGTGGACAAGCTGTGGTTCTTCGGTCTCATTGGAAAACCCCCCGGCCAGTCTTTCGGCCAGGGCCTCTCCGCTGGACAAGAGCTGCTCAAAGGCAACGGCCCTGGCAATGTCCCCGTCATAGAAAAAAATACTCATGCTTCTACCGGAAGGGAGCTCCACCCCATAGGGAATACGCGGATCGATCCGGCCTCCGCTCACATCCGTCCAGGGGCTGAGCCTTGTAGAGCGCCGGCTCCGAGCCTGCCGGGGGGCCAGAATGGTGAACAAAATGCCTTGCGCCGCCATTATATCGAGCGTTTCCAGGTCCACCGCCGTCTCGGGAAGCCACATACCTTCAGGAGGCCGCTCGAAGCGGCGCTCGAAATCCCGAACACCCCATAGAATCTGGGTTTCCTTGTCCCTGGAATCGGCAAGGGGCATGATCATGTGGTTGTATGGCTGGGCCAGGGCGGAGCCGTGTCCGGAAAACCGCTCCCGGCTCCGGCGATCCGCCTCCAGGACTGAGCGGTAAACGAATGGTGAATTGGTTTCCAGCCAGGAAAGCAGAGTAGGGCCGAAATTGAAGCTCATCTTCTCATAGTTGTTTACTATTCGAAGGATCCGGCCGCGTTCGTCCAGAATCCTGGAGGCTGCGTTGGTGGCATAGCACTCCGCTGTGATGCGCTGGTTCCAGTCATGATAGGGAGACGCCTCGTCCTGAACCTCTATGGCCTCCAGCCAGGGGTTCTCGCGGGGGGGCTGATAGAAATGGCCGTGAATGCATATGAAACGTTCCATGTGCTATGCGCTTCCCTTCATAGGCTGCAGCCTCTCCGGTAGAGCTCCCTGCTCGACGGATGTGCTCGGGTGTAACACGCAGGCCCTGGCTCGCGACCGATGCGCTTTCCTAAGTCAATGGCCTCCTAAGTCTTCTGTAGAGTTCCATGTATCGCCCGGCGGAGACATTCCAGGAGAACCGGGCTTCCATACCCGACCTTTGAAGCGTTTTCCATGGGCCGGGGCGTTGAAAAAGGGATACGGCCTCCCTCGCAGCCTGCAGCAGGGCCCTTGAATCAGCCTCCCGGAACTTGAACCCGTTTCCGCCGCCGGTCCGGGGGTCAAAAGCGGCCACGGTATCCTCCAGGCCTCCCGTGGCCCGAACCACCGGCACGGTCCCGTACTTCATCGCATACAACTGGGTCAAACCGCAAGGCTCATACCGGGAGGGAACAAGGAAGAGGTCTGCGCCGGCCGTGATCCGATGGGCCAGGGGCTCGTCAAACCCTATTCGAACCGACATGCGGCCCTGGTAACGCCCGCACGCGCGACCCAGCGCCTCTTGGATCGCCCTGTCTCCAGAACCGAGCACCACCAGGCCCACGTCCAGAGAAAACAGGCCCTCCAGGGCATGGATCAGAAGGTCCAGCCCTTTCTGGCGATCCAACCGGGATATTACCCCTACCACAGGCCGCTGTTCCAGTCTGGCCTCGAGCCCGGTTTCACGAATCAGGGCCTGCTTGCATGCAGCCTTTCCCTCCATGCGCTCCGGTGCGTACCGGGCCGGAAGATGGGAATCCGTGGCTGGATCCCAGCGGGCGTAATCAGCCCCGTTCAGAATGCCGAACAGGGCCCGCCTTCGGCGTTGCAAGATCCCCTCCATGCCCATTCCGAACTCCGGGGTCTGAATCTCCCGGGCATAGGTCGGGCTGACAGTGGTCACAGTGTCCGAAAAAACGATTCCCGCCTTGAGCAGGCTGATGTCGCCCCAGTACTCCACCCCCTCCGGATGAAAAAAAAGGTCCTCAGCCAAGCCGGTCACCGAAAGGCGGTCAGCCGGAAACAGGCCCTGATATCCCAGATTGTGAACCGTGAACACACTTGATGCCTTCGGGAAAAAGGATTTCAAGAGGGGGGGGATGAGACCGGTCTGCCAATCGTGGCAGTGAACGACATCCGGCGTAAAGCCCAGGGCGGTGGGGACAAGCAGGGAGGCGCGCGAAAAAAAGGTGAACCGCTCCAGGTTGTCGTAGTAATCCCCGGTGGACGTTCCGTACAGGTTGGGCCGGTCGAACATATCCTCCCGTTCCACGGCATACACAGGGACGCCTTGGGGGGTGTGGGTTTTCAGAACACGGGCCTCCAGAACGGCCCCGCCCACGGGGACCCTGAGACCCCTGACCGCCTTTTTCAACCCTTCCGCCCGGTCCCGTACCCCCCTGTAGCAGGGAATGCACACGCGCACATCAGCGCCCAGTCGCATCAGGGCGTCAGGAAGGGCCCCCGCCACATCCGCCAGGCCGCCGGTCTTGGCATACGGCACCATCTCGCTCACCACCATGAGGACTCGAAGGCGAGTCCCTTTGGGGAAGCCTGCACTCATGCGTTGTCTTCCTCCACCGCCCGGACCAGGTCGGCCTGAATCTCCGGAATGGAAAACACCACCCGATTCCAGGAGGGAATCAGGCTGCTCTCGTGGGGTCCCTTGATCTGCTCCCAGGCGGTCCACAAAAACCCCCGGAAGTGCCGGACGGTCAGCTCTTCATCGTATCGATCGTACTCGAGCCCGTTGACCTCCGCATCATCACTGTAACGTTTGATGAAGTCCAGGCTTCGGTTGTAGTAGGTATGGAGAATCATGTCCACGAACGCGTCGTCTAAAGGAACTCCGTTCGAGCGAATGTGATTCAGGTAAAACTTGGCAATGTCCACCACCATTCGATGCAGCCCTCGATTCGCATCCTCGGGAGATATCTCCTGGTGCTTGTGCTCGTAGTTGCGCGCCAGATCGATCTGGGCGATCTTCCTCTGAATCACCCGCTGATAGGCCTCGGAGAGGGTACTCACCTCCAGGCCCCAGTCGTAGGCGATGTTGACCGCCCGCCCCATTCTGGCGCTGAAACTGAACTCGCCGGCAAGAGGGTACTTGAAAGAGCGGTGGTACCCGAAAAACACCCCAAGATCGTGGTAACCCCGGTTGTACATGATCCATTGAAGCGCATCCACAAAGGGGGTAACAAAAAGACGGGTGACCCGTCCTTTCATGACGCGCTCGAAGGGAGAAATCCTGGCATAGTAGCCCTTGCAGAACTCATAGTCGTTGTGAGGATTGGCCGTGGGTTCGATCAACCGCCCCAGGAGCAAACGATCGTAGGTGACGATGTCGCAGTCGTGAAGAGCCACCACTCGAATGTCTTCCCGTGCCAGAATGTAGCCCAGGGACACCCAAACCGATTGCCCTTTTCCCTGCACCCCGGTGGGGATCTCGCGCTCCCGAATCTTATCCAAAACGCCCTGAACGCGGGGGCCGTCCACCCACACGATCCTGATCTCACTCCCCCCGGCTTGAAGCCTTTGAAAATACGACCTGGCCTTTTGAAAACGGTCCTCCTCCTCGGCCCCGCCCAGGGCCACGGTAACCGTTCTCAGGTAACGAACCTTGGAGATCTCCTCCAATATGGGATCCAGGACCTCGGGGCTTTCGATCTCCGAGTAAAGAGAAGGGAGAATCAGGGAGATCGGCGCATGCCGACTCCATTCCTCGAGCCGCTGCTCCAGGCCCGCCAGATAAGCATCTCGATCGAACGCCTCATAGAGGCCGTGGAGTGTGGTGATGACACCACCTTGGTGAAAGTCAGCCATGGCGTCCTCCTTTTGTCGATCCTGAACTGAGCGTTTCAAATTGCAGTCTATCGAAAAAACACCCAATATATCAAGGACTTGTCATTAAAAAAGGCCGGTTTGAGCATCACCTTTTACATGCATGCGCTTCTTCGAAAAAAAA